>CAZAHJ010000069.1:0-8242 GCA_964485115.1 uncultured Flavobacterium sp. | reverse complement strand
AGGGTTGCTAAAATAGAAAAAAAGTTGGTATATTTGCATCGGCAAGTCCTACACGACCAGCTCCTGCAAAATCCTCCAGGGTGGGAACACAGCAAAGGTATGCGGTTGTAGCGGTGCGATGTAGATCGCTTGCCACTTTTTTTTGGTCTTACCTTAAAATTCTTTCCTTTCATCATACTTTCTTCAAATTAGTTTGGCTTCCTAAACTTTTTTTGTGACCTTTGAAATACATCAAAATTCATCCTATGAATTGGCAATTATATAAAAAGGGAATTACAGTGGTTTTACTGCTTTTTTTGTTTTCTTGTAAAGAGAAAGTGTACACCCCAAAAGTAATTTACGAATCTCCAAAAAGAGAAGAAGCAAAGCCAAAAGATACCAGTGAAGTATTGGTAGTTGATTTACCTATACATTTTGCGAATACGGATGTTTTGTTGCATCCGGTTGGAAAAATAAGGAGTTATTCAGGTAAATTAACCACTTACGAAAGCGGTGCTTACAGTTATACCATCACGAATTTGGGTGATACTGAAATTACAGGATACTTGGACAATTTATTGGTGCAAAAAATAACCCAAGATACTTTGGTTCCGTTGTTACCTGAAAAGAAAATGATTACTAGCATTACTTTTTTAAGTAAACATTTTGAGAAAACTCAAAAGCCTTTTTTATTGTTGGCTATGTACGATCAGGACACCAATAAAGACCAATTAATTAATACTAACGACATTAAAGCAATGTATTTAAGTGAAATAGATGGAGATAAATTGACCAAAATTTCTCCAGATCAAATGGAGTGGATTGATTGGAATTACCAAGAATCTTTACAGCGTATTTATTTTAGATGTGTGGCAGATACCGACCAAAATGGCAAGTTTGAAAAGTCGGATAAAGTGCATTACTTTTATGTAGATTTAAAGTCAGACAATTGGGAGGCTAAAGAGTATTTTCCGGCAGGGAAGTAATAACTCAAATCAAAATATCGCTTTCTAAGTCAGAAATTTCAATAGGAAAATCAAAACCCAAACGCTGCATCAACTCCACTACCAAAGTTTTGTACCAGTTTTCAGATTTTGGGTGAATGTATATTTTTTCTATCAATTGATGGATGTCAATATCTATTTTTAAGCCATCGTTAATTTGTAAATCCCAATGGGTAACATCCGTTAAAATTCTAATTTCACGTTCGTATTGAAAGCTTTTTCGTTTGAATAAAAACGGGAAAAAAGTATCATCAAACGGAATATGGTCTTTTTTGTAATCGATATAGTTGACTTGTCCGATGTACTGCTCAAACTTTTTTTCGGGCTTCAAAGCTTGTTGTAACCTGCCCAAAGTACTTTGAATGGCCAATCCTTCTTGGTTTTTGGTGAAAATTTGCCACATTGCAAAACTTTCATATTCGTTGATATGCCAACTGCTTATCACCACTTTTTCGCGATGCGATTTATAGTATTGTAAAAACTTCGGATTGTTTTCTGAAATTTTCTTGATTTCCTCGTACGTTGGTTCACTAAAAGTGCCTTCGTATTGGTCTTCAAATTTGTCGGAACGCGACATAAAAAGTTTTTCTTGTAGCAGTAAATCTAAAAATTTCGACAAATCCAAATACTTCCAAACCACGGTATTGGCATTGGTTGGGACTAATATATTCGGATGATTTACATGCATATTACTTACTTTCTAACGATTGCATTTGTACTAATTTGGCATACAGTCCGTTATGAGTTAATAAACTTTCATGGTTGCCTTGTTCTGCAATGGTTCCTTTTTGCATTACCACAATCACATCTGCTTTTTGAATGGTAGAAAGTCGATGTGCAATGACAATGGAGGTCCTATTTACCATAATTTTTTCCAAAGCATCTTGTACCAATCGCTCGCTTTCGGTGTCTAAAGCTGAAGTTGCTTCATCTAAAATCAAAATTGGAGCATCTTTTAATACTGCTCTTGCTATGGAAATACGTTGTTTTTGTCCTCCGCTCAACTTTCCACCTGCATCTCCAATATTGGTTTGCAATCCTAATGGCAATTCCGAAACAAAATCTTTGGCATTTGCTATTTCCAAAGCTTTCCAAAGTTCTTCTGATGAAGCATTTGGTTTGCCTAAACGTAAATTATTTTCGATGGTATCGTTAAATAATAAACTTTCTTGGCTAACTAAGGCAATCATTTTTCGTAAAGAAGAAATCTTTAATTGTTGGATGGAAATACCATCCAACCAAATTTCACCTTGCTGTACATCGTAAAAACGAGTCAATAAATTGGCAATGGTACTTTTTCCGCTTCCGGAAGGACCAACCAATGCAACAGTTTTTCCTTTAGGAATGGTTAAACTAAAGTTTTGTAAAACTACTTCTTCCTCGTACTGGAATTGAATGTTTTTTAATTCAATTTGTTCGGAAAACTCTAAATTTTCCGAAGCATTTGGAGCGTCTGTAATTAGGTTTTCTTCATTTAAAATATGAAAAACCCTTTCAGCAGAAGCGTTACCACGTTTTAGTCCATAACTGGCTCTCGAAATTCCTTTGGCTGGAGTTAAAATATTGTAAGCCAACATGATGTATCCTAAAAAGAAACTGGCTTCCATATTTTTTTCTACAAAAACCAAATAACCACCAAAAACCAACAACACTCCAATGATTAAAATGCCTAGGAATTCACTTAACGGAGAAGCTAAATTGTAACGGTTATTCACTTTGTTTGAGTAATGGAAAAAGTCACCGGCAGTTTTTTCAAATTTTTGACCAAATGCTTTTTCAGCTGTAAATGACTTGACCATACGAAGACCTGTAAGGGTTTCTTCCAAAATACTTAACAATTTGCTTTGTTCTTGTTGTAGGTAAATGGCATTTTTTTTCAAACTTTTCCCGATGGCTGAAATGATGTAACCAGTAACAGGAATAAAAACCAATACAAACAAAGTAAGCTTAAAGCTCAAGTAAAACATGGCAATTAAGGTGAACAAAATGGTTAATGGTTCACGAATCATTACCTCGAGTAAAGCATAATAGGCATTACTCATTTCGTTCACATCGGCTACTACTCTGGAAATCACATCACCTTTGGTGGTTTTGGAATAGTAGGAGAGAGGCAATCGGGTAATTTTAGTGTACATGGCATTTCGCAAATCGTTAAGCATCCCATTTTTTAAATAGGTTCCATAATACAATGCCAAGTAATTAGCCAAGTTTTTTAACAAGAAAATGGCAACGATTACTCCTATCATGTACATCAATACCGTAAAGTTTCCGTGCTTTTGGATAGAAGTGGTCAGGAAGTAATTCAGTGAATTTTCCAAGTAATCTTTTACTTCAGTAATTCCTTGGTATACTGGTTTTTGAACGATTTCTTTTTTGTCGTCAAAAATTACTTTTAAAACCGGAATGAGTGCAATAAATGACAGCGTACTGAATAAGGCATACAGTACATTAAAAAACACATTGCCAAAAGCATATTTTTTGTAAGGTTTGGCAAAGGGCCATATTTTTTGGTAATAACTCATTTAGTTTAATTGCAGTTCGTTACAAATGTCTTGGATTTTTTTCAGCAATCTTTCTCTTTGATTCCAATAGTTTTCTTTGGTTTCTAGGGTTTCTTTTACGCTAAAATAAAATTTAATTTTTGGTTCTGTTCCACTTGGTCTTGCACAAATTTTGGTGCCATCTTCTAAATAATAAATCAATACGTTTGATTTTGGTATGTGGATGGTTTCTTTTTCGTTGGTCATCAAATTCCAAGCTTCGCTTTTTTGGTAATCTTCCAAGCAAACCACTCGTTGTCCTACGATTTCTGTTAATGGATTTTGTCTCCAATCTTGCATCATTTGCTGGATTTCTTGTGTTCCTTCAATTCCTTTTTTGGTTAGAGAGATTAAGTGTTCTTGGTACAAACCAAAATCTACGTAAAGGTTCAATAATTCATTCCAAACCGAACTACCAATATGTTTGGTATATGCGGCAATTTCGCAAATTAACAAACATGCTGCTACGGCATCTTTGTCTCTTACGGCATCTCCAATCATAAATCCAAAACTCTCTTCTCCTCCTCCAATAAAGGTCAACTCCGGGAAGTCTTTTATAAATTTGGCAATCCATTTAAAACCTGTCAATCCCACTTTACATTTTACCCCATAAGCACTTGCTAGTTCTAACATCATTGGTGTGGAAACTATGGTGCTTCCAATAAACTCTTTTCCTTTGATTTTGTTGTTTTTCTGCCATTGTTCCAGCAAAAAGGCAGTCATCAATACCATGGTTTGGTTGCCGTTTAACAATTGCATTTTTCCTTTTTCATCTCGTACTGCTACTCCCAAACGATCAGAATCAGGGTCGGTACCAATCACAATATCAGCATTGGTTTTTTCTGCCAAAGCCAAAGCCATGGTTAATGCCTCTGGTTCTTCAGGATTTGGAGATTTTACGGTGCTGAAATTTCCATCCGGAATTGCTTGTTCAGAAACTACTTCCAATTGAGTATATCCTGCTTTTTTCATCAAACTTGGAATAGCAGTAATAGAGGTACCATGCAAAGGAGTGAAAACAATTTTCAGATTTTCTCTTGCTTCTTTTGGCAAATCAAAGGATGCATTTTCTAAGGCTGATTGCTGAAAAGCTTCGTCTAAAGTAGCATCTAGATAAGTGATTTTATCCTCATTGGCATCAAAGCGAATATTTTCATAAGCAATTTTTTCAATTTCCTGGATAATTGCAGCATCTTGTGGAGGTACTAATTGACCACCATCTTGCCAATACACTTTGTAACCGTTGTACTCCGGTGGATTGTGAGAAGCAGTTAACACAATTCCTACATGACATTGCAAATATTTAATGGTGAAAGACAACTGTGGGGTGGTTCGCATTTCAGGATACAAATACACATGAATGCCATTGGCAGAAAACACATCAGCAACTACTTTGGCAAGCACATCGCTTTGGTTTCGGCAATCATATGCAATGGCAACTTTGATGTTTTCGTTCGGAAAAATATCATGCAAATAATTACTCAAGCCTTGGGTGTTTTTTCCTAAGGTATATTTGTTGATTCGGTTGGTACCAACTCCCATCACTCCTCGCATTCCTCCAGTACCGAATTCTAAGTTTTTGTAAAAACTTTCCACCAATTCTTTTAGGTTGCTGGTCATCATTTCCTTTACTGCCTCTTGGGTAGCTTGGTCAAAAATTGGCGTCAACCATGGGTTGACTTTTGCTAAAATTTCTTCTGAAATGTGCATGGTAGTCAGAATGTTTAGGATAAAGTTTCTTTAATTTTATATCGTTCTTCTCTTCGGTTTTTCAGAATTAATTCTCCTAGAAATCCTGCTAAAAACAATTGTGAACCAATGATCATGGTGGTTAAGGCAATAAAGAAATATGGGCTGTTTGTTACCAAGTCGTAGGGTAAATCAAAATACATACGGTATAATTTTCGGATCCCAATGTAGGCGGCAGAACTCATTCCTATCAAAAACATCAATACCCCTAATGCTCCAAATAAATGCATGGGACGTTTGGCAAAATTTCCTAAAAACCAAATGGTAATTAGGTCTAAAAAACCATTTAAAAATCGGTTGATTCCAAATTTGGTTTCTCCATATTTTCGAGCTTGGTGTTTGACAACTTTCTCGCCAATTTTTTTGAATCCGGCATTTTTAGCCAAAACCGGAATGTATCGGTGCATTTCACCAGAAACTTCAATGTTTTTGATGACTTCCTTTTTATAGGCTTTCAATCCACAATTGAAGTCGTTGAGCTCCACTCCGGATGTTTTACGTGCTGCCCAATTAAAAAGTTTGGAAGGGATGTTTTTGGAAAGTACATGGTCATAACGTTTCTTTTTCCATCCTGAAACCAAATCATAACCTTGCTCGGTAATCATTTGGTAAAGTTCTAAAATTTCTTCGGGGCTGTCTTGTAAGTCAGCATCCATAGTAATAACCACTTCTCCCTGGGCTTTGGCAAATCCTGCATGTAAAGCTTGAGATTTTCCAAAATTCCTTAGAAATCGAATGCCTTTTACTCTTTCGTCTTTTTGGTGTAAAGATTCAATAGTTTCCCAGGAGCCATCAGTACTTCCATCATCCACCAACCAAATTTCATATTGCCATGGGGTTGGTTCCAATACTTTGGTAATCCATGCATATAATTCCTGCAAGGATTCTTTTTCGTTAAGTAGAGGGATGACTAAGGATAAGTGCATGTTACACATTTTTTGATTTGTATACTGCTCCTAATATAAACGAAATCAATCCGCCTAAAAACATATTTACCATAAAAATACCTGAATATAAAACGGTTGGAGCAATTTGTCTCCACGAAACCGCAAGTTTATCTAATTCCTCAACATTAGTGTCTGGAAATTGCTTTAAGTGACTTTCTCTTTGCAACAAAATAGTTTGGTCAAAAAAGTTAGGTTGTATTTGTGTGGTATACACATACATGTATAAAAAGCTCAACAACGAACTAATTACTGCAATTCCCAAACCTATTTTAAGAGCGGTTCGAATTGAGGTAATTCGATGTTTTTGATTGAATTTATAAATTGGAAATACTATTAATACTACAATAGCAAGGAATCCGATGATGGAATCTAATGTGGAAGATTCAAACTGTTTACCACTGTTATATTTTAAAAATGAAAGTAAAACCAAGGTAGCACCTAAAGCAATACCATAAGGTAAAATGTATGTTTTGGTGATATTTTTGGTTGGGATGGATGTTGACTCGGTCATTTTAGCATTTTTAATACGCAAATATACAAAAGATGGATGGGAAAAAATGCTTGGTTGTATGGCTAAAAAAAAATGTAAAGAGTTGTTGTTTTGCAAAATAATTGTACATTTGCACTCCAAATTAAAGGATTAACAAACAAAAGTTGTGATAAGTTTATACCTTTTATAACAAAAGCTTCAAAACCCAACACAGCATAACAAGAAAAATATTTAGAACATGAAATCAGGAATTCACCCAGAAAATTACAGATTAGTTGCATTTAAAGACATGTCAAATGAAGATGTGTTTATTACCAAATCAACTGTAGAAACTAAAGATACTTTAACAGTGGATGGCGTAGAATATCCATTATTTAAAATGGAGATCTCTAGAACTTCTCACCCTTTTTACACTGGTAAATCTAAATTGGTTGATACCGCAGGTAGAATCGATAAATTCCGTTCTAAATACGCTAGCAGAAAATAATTTATTTTTCCATATAGTAAAAAGCCTTCCAAATATTTGGAAGGCTTTTTTTATTTCTTGTTGGCTTTTTTAAGTTCGTCTCCACCCGGAATATTCATTTTTTCGGTGAGCAAGGCAATTTCATCTAAACTAAAAGTTCCTTTTAGTAACAACAAAATGTTTTCCGAACCATCAATATGCATCAACAATTCTTTCACTTCATTGGCCTTACTCCCTTGTTTGGCAAAAATTTTCACTTGCTTGCCATTGGTATTGGTTCGCATGAGTTCCTGCAAGTTGTTTTTGCTTAAGTATTGTTCCGAAGCTTTTTTAATCTCTTCAGAAGCTTTTACATTTTTGGTAGAAAACACATGCAACTGATCTAGTTTTTGCAACAATTGAATGTACTTTTGAGCCTCTGCATCCTTGCTGTCTACTTTTATTTTGCTCATCATTTCGAACATTTTTTTATTGACTACATACGATTGGATGTTGTCGTTTTGTTCCAAATAATCTAAGCTTTGACTATGTAATAGGCCTATATTTGAAATTAGCACAAAAAGATATAAAAGAGTGTTTTTTTTCATGGTTTTATTGTAATAAAAATAAGTTCTTACTGTTTTTAAAATTCTTTGAGATATTCTACACTTTTCATGCCATTATTAAATTCTTTGGAGGTCATTTGTAAATTGTACATCACTTTTTCTAAATTTTGTTCTTCTTTTTTTTATTCACAGCTAAACAAAGTGAGCATGCTAATTAAGCAAACTAGCAAACGGATAAAATGAAAATTCATTACTATTTTACTATTGTTATGGTAAAGATACTCTTTTTTGTAAAATAGGGGAGTATGTTAATTTTATAAAAATTTGCTTTAAATAGCTTGAAGAAAGCATCTAGGTTTGTTTTTTATTTACTTTAACCAAAATTCGCATTTGTATTGTCAAGCGGCATTTATTTCAGCTTCTGTGTGAATTTACTTTCAAAATAGTTTTAGGAAAAATACAATTGAGTTTTCAAAAGGAAGAAGGATTACTCGGCTATACCTCGTGATCCTGAGTAAGGTA
>CAZAHJ010000068.1:0-8275 GCA_964485115.1 uncultured Flavobacterium sp. | reverse complement strand
ATAGCGACTTTTTAAATCAGAAAACAAATTTTTTAAACAGATTTTTGAAAGGAAATAATATAGACATGATTTTCAGTTGATTAAATTTTAATTTTCTTCTGAAGATTTATCTTTTTCTTGTTTTAACCTTTCGATCCAAACACTTTGTAGGCGTTTGTAATCAATTTCGGGATTGGCAGGTTGGGGTAACAATTGGTTGCTTTTGAATGCTTTTAATAAAATTCCTTCAATTAAAAAATCTTCTGTTATTTGGTAAGGGTTGTATGTTGTTTTTAAATTGATATCAAAAAGTTTGGCCGTATTATTGGACCAAAAGGCCTTCCAACCACTTTTAAAATCCTTAATCAAATCAAAAGTAGAAGTTCCGGTTTGCCGGTGGATTAACTTGACGAGTATTTGTCCTTCTTTACGAGACAGTTTTTTGAGTTGTGGTTCAAATTGTTTTTCGAGATAGGCCTCTACTATTTTAAGGTATTTCTTTTTTTCTTTTTCGGTTTTTAGCTTGGCTAAGTTATTGGTTAAAGTGGTTAAGTTATCGGCTGTTAGTTTGGCATACGGATATACTTTTAATACTCTTCGTTGTAAAAGAAGGTATTTTTTTCGCTCTTCTTTTCTAAAGTCCACTCCTTTTTCGAGGATGATTACTTCTTCCAATTCATAGGAAGATTTGGTAATACTGTCGTTATCGAATACATATTTCACTGAATCTTGCTGACCAAACAGCCAACTTATAGCACTTATATATAGGATTAAAAATCTTAGATACATTGGAAATTATCGTATTTGAATGAACAAATGTAACGCATAAGAACAGGAAATAGTACAGCCCTAATGAAAAAAATAGCCCGGATAAAAGCGGCATCCTTGCATTGGCAAGCAATTAGTTTTGCGGCAACGCAGCTGCGACCAACGGAAGCTGATGGGTTGCTACTTCAAAACTTTTGGGTGCCTATGTAAGATATAGCGGTTAGCCGGAAAAAGCTACTTAATAAACAGTTAAAAGGAGTTAATTTTTGTAATTTAGCCAAAAAAAAATAGACTATGTTAGATGCACAATCGATGGACTTTTTGGAGCGTTACTTAAATAATTTTGCTCCAACGGGTTATGAAAAAGAAGGACAACAACTTTGGATGGATTATTTGGAACCTTATGTGGATACTTTTAAAACAGATATTTACGGGACTTGTGTTGGCGTGATTAATCCGGAGCATCCGTTTAGAGTGGTGATTGAAGGACACTCGGATGAGATTTCGTGGTATGTGAATTACATTTCTGACAAAGGATTGTTGTATGTGATAAGAAATGGTGGCTCGGACCAGATGATTGCTCCAAGTAAACGAGTGAAAATTCATACCAAAAAAGGTTTGGTAGATGGTGTTTTTGGTTGGCCTGCTATTCATACCAGATTAAAAGGAAAGGAAGAACAACCAAAAATTGAGAATATATTTATTGATGTAGGCTGCCAGAACAAAGAGGAAGTTGAAGCATTGGGAATTCATGTGGGCTGTGTGGTAACTTATCCTGATCCTTTTATGGTATTGAATCAAAACAAGTGGGTTTGCAGAGCTATTGACAACAGAATTGGTGGCTTTATGATTGCAGAAGTAGCCAAATTATTGCAAAAAAACAAGATTACTTTACCTTTTGGATTGTACATTACCAACTCGGTACAAGAGGAAGTTGGTTTACGTGGTGCGGAGATGATTACACAAACCATAAAGCCACACGTAGCTATTGTTACAGATGTAACACATGATACCACTACTCCTATGATAGACCAAAAAGTGGAAGGCGATGTGAGTATAGGCAAAGGCCCGGTAATTACTTATGCCCCTGCGGTACAAAATGAATTAAGAGAATTGGTTATTTCTGCCGCTGAAAAAAACAACATTCCGTTTCAACGAGCTGCTAGTTCGAGAGTAACCGGAACGGATACAGATGCTTTTGCTTACAGCAATGGTGGTGTGGCTTCGGCTTTGATTTCTTTGCCATTGCGATACATGCATACTACTGTTGAGATGGTACAGCGAGAAGATGTGGAACACACCATTAAGTTAATTTACGAGTCGTTGTTGGCAATTAAAGACAATCACAATTTTAGCTACTTTAAATAAGCGATGATTAATCCGTCAAAAAAAGGGTGGTTGCCAAAATTTTTGTTGTTGTTTGAAACGCAACAAATGGCTATTGCTGATTGGATGGAATGGTATAAATTGTTGAGGAAATCGGGGTTGGTGTATGGATTTCCGGTAGATATTCATTTTTTAAAGCTGCAAACTTTTGGTGAATTTACTACCGAGGAAAAATGTAAAATTCTTTTGGCATTTGCTTTGAAAAATGTTTGGTTGCAAAGCGGAACCAATGAACCTTTTGCACCTACTCTTTGCGATTGGATGGGAGTTTTAACAACAGGGAAAACCGAACAAGAAATTTGGACTGCTTTGGAAAAGGTTTTGCACGAAAGAGTGCAAACCAACCAAGATTTGCTTTCAAAAAATTTTTCGGAAAACATTACCAATAGTTTGTTGTTTGTAGATGTTTTGTCCTATGCTGGAAAATTATTTGAACCCAATTTTGAAACTACAGCTTACCAACAATATTTGGAACAACGAATTTTTGTTCAAACCAAACGCTTTATTGAAAGCAAAAAAAAGAATTCGGAATTAGATAATAAGATTTGGAAGTTACTTAAAAATTCTTCCAAGTTATTGCCTCAAGATGGATTAAATACCTCTTCTTTACTTCAATCAGACATACTAATTTTATTAGAGAAGCTCTACTTGTTAGATTTGGAATGTATGGCTGCTTTGAGTGACAAAAAATTAGAAGAAGAAGAGTTGGCCTATTTACAAAACTATGTAGCCGAATTAGAACTTAACGAGTCAGACTTACAAGAAAGTTTGGCGGAACTGTTGCAGTTTATTCAATTGCATGAAAATAAGATTTCGTTTTTGCAAAACAACCATCCGGTGAAGCATTTTTACCACCATACCTCCGAATACGTATTGTTGCTCTTAAACAAAAATAAAGAGCGAATTTGGAAGGAATTAAAAGACAGTAAGACTTTGATGCAATTGCTAGTTAATTCTACCCAAAGAGATTTGACTAAAGAGGAAAAAAAACGAATGAAAGAAGAGGTTTTAGATTTGTGCAAATCCATTCCTTCATTGGCAATATTCATTTTGCCTGGTGGAGGATTGTTACTTCCTATATTAACCCAATGGATTCCGAATTTGTTGCCTTCGTCGTTTAACGAAAATCAAATGAATCAAAAATCTAATTGAAATACTTTATCTAGTTCGTCATTCGAACTAAAATTCACTCCCAAATCAGTTACATAGCCAGAATTGAGTCCGTATACCCAACCATGTAATTGTAATTTTTGTCCATTTTTCCAAGCATTTTGTACGATAGAAGTTTTTGCCAAATCCAATACTTGTTCTTGTACATTTACTTCTACCAAACGATTGAATCGGTCGTCTTCATTTTCAATAGCCAATAACTCTTCTTGATGCAATCGGAATACATCTTTGATATGTCGGATCCAATTATCGATAATTCCAATAGAAGTATTTCCCATGGCAGCTTTTACACCACCACATCCATAGTGTCCGCATACGATTACATGTTGCACTTTTAATGCATTTACGGCATAATCTAATACACTTAGCATGTTCATATCGGTATGTACTACCATGTTGGCAATGTTTCGGTGTACAAATACTTCTCCTGGTTCTGCTCCAATTATTTCGTTGGCTGGAACCCTGCTATCTGCACATCCAATCCAAAGCAATGGTGGACTTTGACCTTTGGCTAAATTTTTGAAAAATTCTGGGTTAGACTGCATTTTGTTTTCCACCCATTTTTTGTTGTTTTCAAGTATTTTTTGGTAAAAATCTGGCATTGGTTTTATGAATTATTGGTTTGGTTGTATGGTCACATGATTTACATCATCCTGATGATCTTCTAGTTGATAGGCTTTTTTAAAGCCAATTAACTTTAAATCGATATTTAACTCCTTGGAAACGATATTTTTAAAATCTTTGATCAAATCCAACACGTCTTGGTCAATATAAACGGTGTCAGAGGCATTGATGATTACTTTTGAATTTTCTGGGATGTTGTTTAAAGTATTTTTGATGGCAGCTTTGTTTAAAAAAGAAACTTCCTGTGCCAAATCAATATGAATTACATCTCCATCATGGTACTCTTCTTTTCTGAATGAATAAGCTCTTTGGAAATTACCCATGAGTATGAACACCACACTAATTAACATACCTAACCCTACTCCTTTTAATAAATCTAAAAAAACTACTGCCAAAACAGTGGCTAAAAATGGCAGATATTGAAATTTTCCTTTTTGTAAAAAGTGCTTAAATAGTGAAGGTCGTGCCAAACGATATCCAATTAACAACAATATTGCTGCTAAAGAAGCATTTGGAATTTTATTCAAAATACTTGCTAATGCAAGCACACTTACCAACATTAAAACACCGTGAATAATAGTTGACATTTTGGTTTGAGCTCCTGCATTGGCATTGGCAGAGGAACGAACAATTACCGAAGTCATAGGCAAACCACCCAACAAACCACTCAGGATATTGCCAACTCCTTGTGCTTTTAATTCTAAGTTGGTATTGGTAAATCTTTTGTGTTCGTCCATTTTATCGGCAGCTTCAATACATAACAAGGTTTCGATAGAGGCTACCACTGCAATTGTGATGGCAATAATGTAGATTTTGCTTTGTGTAAAAATTTCCCAACTAAAATTCGGAAACAATATCACTTCTTCTAATTTGGTATCCCAAGTAATTACTGGAAGGTTTACCAAATGCTCTTGCTGAATTGCTAGTGGGCTTTGAATAGCTTTAAATATTTCATTCAAAACAATACCGAATGTTACAGCAACTAAAGCTGGTGGTACTAATTTGATTTTTCCAATTTTTGGGATTTTTTGCCAAAAAATTAATATCAACAATGATCCGGTTGCTACCAAAACAGCACCTAAATGAATTTGCTCCAGCGATACTAATATAGTATCAAATAAGGTACTTCCATCTCTTTCGATAAAAGAAGTATCGCCTTCTGGAACCTTATCATAGCCTAAAGCATGTGGAATTTGCTTGTAAAAAATTAAAATTCCGATACCAGCCAACATGCCTTCAATCACGTTATTTGGAAAGTAATTGGAAATGGAACCAGCTTTTAAAAATCCGAGAATTAACTGAAAAATCCCAGCCATTACCACGGCTACCAAAAAAACTTCAAAACTTCCTAAATCTTTAATAGATGCCACTATGATTGCTGCCAAACCAGCAGCTGGACCAGAAACACTAATGGGGGAATTACTTAAAATTCCTACCACAATTCCTCCAATGATGCCAGAAACGATACCTGAGAACAATGGAGCTCCGGATGCTAAGGCAATTCCTAAACACAATGGGAGTGCCACTAAAAAAACTACTAAACCGGAGGAAAAATCTTGTTTGATGTAAGTGGAAAATTTTAGTTTTGGATGCATTGATTAGTGAATAGTTCCGATAACTATCGGAAGTGAGTAGTGAATTGTTAATGTTATTTAACAAATATAATATTTTTATAAAATTTTAAATATTTATTAAGATAATTTTTAGATTTCTTCTTCCAACCAAGCTTTCAACATCCATATAGTTTTTTCTTGTTCTTTGATGAAATCACTCATCATTGCATTGGTTCCTTCATCTTCCGCCTCTGATGCTTGTTGAAGTATAAAACGTTCCATTTGTAACAATTTAGATAAATTTTCAACAATCATGGCTACTGCCAATTCGTCGTTAGAAACATTTTTACCAATTTTGATTTGGTTGTGCTGCAAATAGTCTTCAAAAGTGTGCAGTGGTGTTCCTCCAAGGGTTAAAATTCGCTCTGCAATCATATCGATTTTTAATTGGCTATCGTTGTAAAATTCTTCAAACTTTACATGCAAATTAAAAAATCTTTTGCCACGAATGTTCCAATGCAAACCCCGTAAGTTTTGATAATAAGTTTGAAAGTTGGCCAACAACAAATTCAGTTCAGCAGCCAATACATTTGCTTTTTCGGGATGTAAGCCAATAGTGTTGAAGATTTTCATGTTTTTGTTTTTATTAGATTGTATCAACTCCAAAATTAAATATATAAACCTATCCAAGTCATGATAATTATCATTTTGTTTTTGCAAATCGAACTATGTAATTTAAGAAAATATGTAGTATAAAATCCATAAAACAAAAAATACCATTTTATATATAAAATTAATTGTTTTATTAAATTTTATTTTATTATATAAATTTTATTATTATTGCAATACATTTAATGTATTTTTTTATTAAATCATTTTTAAAATGAAAAATGCTTGTATAAATTCCTTTAATATTTTATTTACATACATGAAGTATTGTTTCTTATCATGGCAAACCTTGGTCGTATTGCTATGCTGTAACACGTCGTTAGTAGCCCAAAAAATACTTTGGGAAAAATCTGTTGGAGGCAAGCACTCCGAACATTTGTTAGATGCCATCTCAACGGCCGATTACGGTTTTATTTTGGCAGGAAGTTCGCTATCCAGTAAATCCGGAAGCATCGCAGGAACCAACCAGGGCGATTTAGACTATTGGATTTGGAAAATGGACGAACAAGGTGGCATGGTATGGCAAAAAAGTTTTGGAGGTGATGGCATGGATTTGCTGCAAAAAGTAAAAGCCACTCCAGATGGAGGATGGATATTGGCAGGAACCACCACTTCTAAAAAATCAGGTGACAAAACCCAAGAGGGATTCGGATTAGAAGATATCTGGATCATCAAACTAGATGCCACAGGCAACCAAGAATGGCAACAAACCTACGGAGGAGTTGGTCAAGATTATTTAAAAACCATTGTTCCAACCAAAGATGGCTATTTGATAGGAGCAACCTCTTCCTCAGATGCTGTAAAAGATGCCAATGGCAAGACAGAGAATAGTTTTGGGAATGTAGACTATTGGATACTAAAAATCAATAGCAAAGGAAAAATCCAATGGCAAAAAACTTTTGGTGGCGTGTATGCCGACCACCTTACAGAAATTCTACCCAATGCAGAGGGGTATTTGGTTACAGGTTATTCCAACTCACCCGACAATGGCAATAAAAGCCAAAAACAACGAGGAATGTCAGACTATTGGTTGATCCAATTAAACGAAGAAGGAAATCCGTTGTGGCAAAAAGTGATAGGAGGCGACAAAGAAGACCAATTAAAAAGTGTGGTAAAAACCAAAAACCAAGGGTTTTTATTGTTAGGAAATTCCGATTCTGGAAGCAGTTTTGACAAAACGGTAAACAACCAAAAGGAAACAGACTTTTGGTTGGTTAAAATTGATGCAGAAGCCAACATCTTGTGGCAAGAGAATTTGGCATTTACTTTCAGAGATGTAGCAGTATCTGTTTCAGAAAGTCAAGATGGCACCATTTTGTTGAGTGGCTATGGCTTGCCATCAAAAAGCCAAGCAAAAGGAGAAGGGGTACACGATTACCTATTGTGCAAACTAAAACCCAATGGCGAAGAAATGTGGCGAAGAGTGATTGGATCTAACGGGCAGGAAAAACTGGTTAAAACCATTGAAACCAGAGATGGTGGCTATGTATTGGCAGGAACGAGTAACGGAAGTGCTTCCAGAAACAAACAAAGCCAAAGCCAGGCCAACGATTTTTGGATAGTAAAATTGTTGGACGAGCAAAAGGACAAAACCCCAAAAATCCCTTTAGAAGCATTTCCTAACCCCACTTCCGGCTACACCAATGTGATTATGAACTTCAACATCCACCAAGCAACCTGCGAAGTATATGACCTAAGCGGCAGATTGGTGCTCACCGAAAAAGTAGCCGACAAAACCGTCCCGGTGTACTTAGGCAACTTACCCGATGGGATTTATCTCATCGAAGTACGTACCAAAGAAAACCAAGGAAGTGTAAAAGTGGTTAAGAAGTAATAGTGTAAAATCAAACAATTTAATAAAATGAAATTCCTAAAAACAAGTCTTTTATTCCTAAGTTTCCTGTTCACTTATAGCCAAAATTTAAATGATTTGAACTCAGTGAAATCTCCAAGTTTTAATGAACTTACTAAGTTTGAAGATGTCCCAATTAATTACAGCCATGGTTTGCCAAACATTTCTTATAGTTTGGTGAGTTTGCCTTCCGGATATGACGAATTAAATCTAAATTTAAGTATCAACTACCATCCAAACAATATATCATATTACAATAGTGCAACTGACGTAG
>CAZAHJ010000067.1:0-9096 GCA_964485115.1 uncultured Flavobacterium sp. | reverse complement strand
TACCAATCCATTTCGATTTTACTTAAGTGTTTCTTTGGTATACTTTATTATTGTTGGATTTTATGATAAAGTAAATAAACTTTCGGATCCAGAAGAAATTGTTTCAGAAACAGAAGCCAGATCAAGAGATTCCATAGCACAAGTTGCTGTTTTAGATAGCATTAAAAAAGCTTATGACAACAACTCAAATGCCCAAAAAATTTTCCCTCCCCCTGAAAAATTAGTGGAATTAAAAGTAGATTCGGTAAATGTATCCCAAAAAAAGGATACTGTTACCAAAATATATTACCAACAAGACTTAAACAGTTTTGGTTTTTTGGAAAGAACCATTTACAAAACAGAATCTATGTACGAATTGGTAGAACAAAACGGGCAAATCACACCAAAAAAAATGATAGATTCTTTGCAATATGAATCCAGTTTTTTCAACTATTTTTTGGCAAGAAAAACGGTTCAAATCGAAGAAATATTTGGAAACTCCAAAGAAGAAGCAACACAAAAAGTTGGTGAATATTTTATGGAAAAATTTCCATTCATTTTATTTGTCTCCCTACCTTTTTTAACTATCGCATTTTATTTGCTATACTACCGTCAGCACAAAACCTATGCAGAGCACATGGTATTGACTTTTCAAATCATGTCGTTTGTGTTCTTGTTACTGTTGCTGTTATTTTTTTTAGAGTCTTTTTTCTCCATTTCCTTGCACGCTTGGCTTGGTCTTTTACTTTTGCATTACGTATATAAATCGCTAAGAAATTTTTACCAACAAGATCGTTTTAAAACCATAGTAAAAATGGGAATCTTAACCATACTTTTATCGTTTGTAACTTCTTTAACAGGATTGATGATGTTGCTATTGGCATTTTTATTATATTAGCACCATGATTTCGCAAGTAACCTGTGGCATAAAAATTTCTGTTAAGACAAGTTTTGAAGGAACTTACTTCAAAAACTATCGCTTGCATTTTGCCTTTAGTTACCATATTACCATCGAAAATCAAGGGAAAGATTCTGTACAATTACAGTCCAGACATTGGGAAATTTTTGATGCCTTAAACCATCCGGAAATTGTGGATGGTGAAGGAGTAGTTGGCAAAAAACCTACCTTAAAACCTGGTGAAACACACACCTATTCTTCTGGCTGTTTGCTAGCTTCACCTCACGGGAGTATGCGAGGTTTTTTCAACATGATTAATTTTAGCAACTCAAAAAACTTTAGAGTAATTATTCCAAGTTTCAAATTACATGCTCCTTTTGCTTTGAATTAGAGTTTTGAATTCAAAGTAATTTTTTCTTTCACATTTTAAGTAAATAAGTATATACAATTACCAAATAAGTATCCCTTTTTTTATCTATTTTTGTAGTTAATTATAAAAATTTGATGGTTTTGTCGTAAAAACCGCAAAAATCTCATTTACAACTAATGTTTAACTACAAAATACACCAACCATGTTAAAAGGTTTTTTTCAAGTACCTAAAGCAATCAACGAACCTGTAAAATCTTATGCTCCTGGAACTCCCGAAAGAGAGGCAGTACTCAACAAGTATCGCGAAATGTGGCAAGAAAAAATTGACGTGCCATTATACATAGGAAAAGAAACCATTCGCACCAACAAAACTGCAAGCATGCATCCTCCTCACGATCATCAACATCAAGTAGGAGTATACCATTTGGCAGAAAAACACCATATTGAACAAGCTATTGATGCAGCTTTAGAAGCTCGTAAACAATGGGCCGCCATGAGTTGGGAAAACAGAGCTTCGATATTTTTAAAAGCAGCGGAATTACTGGCAGGACCTTACAGAGCCAAAATCAATGCCGCAACCATGATTGCCCAATCCAAAACCATTCACCAAGCAGAAATTGATGCTGCTTGCGAAATGATCGATTTTTTAAGATACAATGTGCAATACATGACCCAAATTTATGCTGACCAACCTAACTCGGATTCAACCACATGGAACCGAGTAGAGTATAGACCATTGGAGGGATTTGTGTATGCCATTACCCCGTTTAACTTTACTGCAATTTCCGGAAATTTACCTACTTCTGCTGCCATGATGGGAAATGTGGTAATTTGGAAACCTGCTGCTACCCAAGTATACTCAGCCAGAGTATTGATGGAAGTTTTTTTAGAAGCCGGATTGCCAATGGGTGTAATCAATATGGTAATGGGTAACTCTTCAATGATTTCGGAGGTTGTATTAAACAACCCTCATTTAGCTGGAGTTCATTTTACTGGTTCTACTGAAGTGTTTAACGATATTTGGAAAACCATCGGAAATAACATTTCTACCTACAAAACCTACCCAAGAATTGTGGGAGAAACTGGAGGAAAAGATTTCATCTTAGCACATCCATCTGCCAATGTAAAACAAGTGGTGACAGGAATTGTAAGAGGTGGTTTTGAATTTCAAGGACAAAAATGTAGTGCTGCATCCAGAGTATATTTACCGAAAAGTATGTGGGCAGAAGCAAAAAGCTTGCTAGAAACCGACATCCAATCCATCAAAATGGGCTCACCGGAAGACATGAATAACTTTTTTACTGCGGTGATTTCAGAAACCTCGTTCAACAAATTAGCCGGTTATATCGATAGAGCCAAACAAGATGCAGATGCAGAGGTAATTATTGGTGGAAATTACGACAAATCCAAAGGTTATTTTATCGAACCAACCGTGATATTAACGTCTAACCCAAAATATGTTACCATGGAAACCGAACTATTTGGTCCTGTGGTGACCATTTATGTGTATGACGATAGCCAATGGAAAGAAACCTTACAATTGGTAGACGAAACCTCGGCTTATGCTTTAACCGGAGCCATATTTAGTCAAGATCGTTATGCAGTGGAAGAAGCTACCGTTGCTTTGCAAAATGCAGCAGGAAATTTTTATATCAACGACAAACCAACTGGTGCGGTAGTAGGAATGCAACCATTTGGAGGTGCCAGAGCTTCCGGAACCAATGATAAAGCTGGAAGTGCCCAAAACTTATTGCGTTGGGTATCAGTAAGAACCATCAAAGAAACCTTTGTTACTCCAACTGATTACAGATATCCATTCCTAGGATAATGTAACTGAAATTTAAAAAAAATCTAAAAGCATATATTTTAGACACCTAATTTTAACCAAAAGGTTAGTAAACTCAAAAAAGTTATCTAACCTTTTTTATTGGAACAAAACATCATGTTATACTGGATTTTTCAAAGTTATTATCGTAAAAACCAAAAACCAAAAGCACAATTTTTGGATCGGGTAAAAATGACCCAAAGCGTATCATTTAAAGATTTAGATATTTACCAACATGTGAATAATGCTCGTTATTTAAACAAATATGAAATTGCTCGATGGCATTTTTGTATCCAAACCGGGTTGACCAAATTTTTATTAGAACAACGCATACAATTTATTGTGGTAGGGGCCGAATTATCTTACATCAAAGAATTGAAGTGGAGAGAGAAATTTCAAATCCACACCCAACTAGTTGGAGCAGACGATAAATATGTTTACTTTGAACAAACCATGCACAGCAACGGAAAAATCAAAAACCACGGCATGTTTAAAGTACTATTTTTACAAAAGAAAAACAAACTAAGTCCTGCTGAAATATTTCAAATGATGGGAGTAAACAATCCTCCACCCCAATTACCAGCTCATTTTGAAGCATGGCAAAAAACCATTCAAGAAAAGCAACAATACACGAAATCGTTAGCGTAAAAAACAAAATGGTTTTGATGGAATTCGCTTAAATTTGTACTTCATTAAACACCTATCGCATCATGCAAAAAAAAGTTCTTTTGATGATTTTAGATGGCTGGGGACACTCCCCTGACCCTTCTGTTTCTGCTGTGGATCAAGCAAATACTCCTTTTATAGACAGCTTGTACCAAAACTACCCAAGTGCTACCCTTAGAACAGATGGTTTGCATGTAGGATTGCCAGATGGTCAAATGGGTAATTCAGAAGTAGGACACATGAACTTAGGTGCCGGTAGAATTGTATATCAAGAATTAACTCGCATTAATTTGGCTTTACAAAACCAGACTTTAGCTAAAGAAAAAACTTTGCAAGATGCTTTTGTTTATGCCAAAAACAACCACAAAAAAGTACACTTTTTAGGATTGGTTTCCAACGGTGGCGTACATTCTCATATTAGCCATTTAAAAGGTTTGGTAGAAGCAGCACACCAATTTGGTTTAACAGATTGTTATTTGCATGCTTTTACTGATGGAAGAGACGTTGACCCAAAAGCTTCGTTACAAAATTTACAAGAATTGTTGCCAGTTTTAGAAAAGAACCAAACCAAATTGGCAAGTTTGATAGGCAGATATTATGCCATGGATAGAGACAAGCGATGGGAACGTGTGAAATTAGCATACGATTTATTAGTACATGGCAAAGGAACCCCAACCAAAGATATTTTAAAATCTGTGCAAGAAAGTTATGACAACCAAATTACTGATGAATTTATTGCACCATTGGTAATAACCAATGAACAGCAACAGCCATTGGCTACCATTGCACCGGATGATGTGGTGATTTTCTTTAATTTTAGAACCGACAGAGGAAGAGAACTTACAGAAGTATTGAGTCAAAAAGATTTTCCGGAATTTGACATGAAAGCCTTGCCTTTGTATTATGTTACCATGACCAATTACGATGAAACGTATCTAAATGTAAAGGTAATTTACAACAAAGACAACCTGACCAATACCATTGGTGAGGTAATTGCCAATGCTGGTAAAAAACAAATTCGCATTGCTGAAACCGAAAAATATCCGCACGTTACGTTCTTTTTTTCGGGAGGAAGAGAAGAAACTTTTGAAGGGGAGACTCGAATTTTAAGAGCTTCTCCAAAAGTAGCCACTTACGATTTAAAGCCAGAAATGAGTGCCTATGAATTAAGGGATGCTCTATTGCCAGAATTAGCAAACGAAACTGCTGATTTTATTTGTTTGAATTTTGCCAACGGAGATATGGTTGGCCATACCGGAGTAATGGAAGCTGCCATTCAAGCTTGTGAAGCGGTAGATGTTTGCGTAAAAGATTTGATTGAAACCGCATTAGCCCATCAATATACTACGATCGTAATTGCAGACCATGGCAATTGCGAAACCATGAAAAATCCGGATGGTAGTCCGAATACGGCACACACCACCAATCCAGTTCCAATTATTGTGGTAGACAACGAAATTAAGGAGGTAAAATCGGGAGTTTTAGGAAATATTGCTCCCACCATTTTGCATTTAATGGGAATTGAAAAACCTATGGAAATGGATTTGGAGAGTTTGGTGTAGAATTATTTTTCCGTTTAATATTTAATTATCATTATAGCCCAAGAATTAATTCTTGGGCTATAAATAAAAGATAAATTCATGCCACATTCGTATAATAAAATATGGATACACGCAATTTGGGCAACCAAATATAGATTGCCATTGATTGAGCAATCTATTGAAAAAGAAATACATCAATTTATTTCTAAAGAATTATTTGAGCTAGGTTGTCCTGTTAGAATTGTAAACGGCATGCCAGATCAAATTGATTGCTTGTTTTTATTGAACCCAAAAAAATCGATAGCAGAAGTTATTAAACAAATTAAAGGTAGTAGCTCATACCATATTAATCAAAACAATCTCCTTCCTAAAAAATTTGCATGGCAAACAGGTTACGCATCATACTCGGTTTCAGAATCTGTTGTTGATAGAGTTTTTCAATACATGAAAAACCAAAAACAGCATCATTCCAAGAAAATATTTCAAGAGGAAAATGAGAATTTTTTAAAACTCCACCATTTCAATAAAAAAGAATAATCCAATTTAATTTTGATTTTTTTTACGCTTTTTCTCATTCGCTAATTAGCTAATTACCCTAGCCCTGATGGCAGTGGCAGCCTTGTGCGGACAAATGCTTGTTTTTGTTGGTTGTACCAAGCGACCAACGGAAGCTTGGTAAAGCCTTACAAAAACTGCATTTGGCAAACAAGCTATAACGGACAGCAGGAATTAGCATCAAAAAAAGAAAAATTAAGTTTTGGATTTGAGCCATTTTTTAGCTTTTTCGTATTCTAAAAAGTAGCGAATACTAACCGAAAAAGTGTGGTTTAAATTATTCTCGAACAGATTGCTGAAATTTTGTCCGAAGTCATAGTTGGCCTCATTAATAAATTGATTGCCGGTATTGCGATACAAAAATGACATTTGACTTCCGGGTGCAAACCACCAAACATAGGAAAAGTCTAAATTCCACAAGCCAAAATTATTATCTCTATTTCGGTCAAAAGCGATAGGGTCAAAAGTACCATTTGGCAACAAAACCAAATAATCGTTGTTTTGTACCACCGACCAATAATGACGCACGGATAAGTTAAAAGTCATGTCTTGGTTGATTCCGTATTTTGCGGTAACGGTTTGGGTATACGTATCGCGATCACGCAATCCTAAAATTACTTGTTGGTTTTGAAAGCCTGTCCACCCTACATCGTTAAACTGTTTGTTAAAATTAAAACGATAAATCACATTTAATTTATCGCTAAAACGATACCTTGGTGAGATGGAGTAGTTCCAATTGGATCGATTTTCTTGGTCAAAATAATTGAAACTAAAATTCAAATCCAAAGCAAACTTACGGTTGTAATTACTGGAAAAAGAATACCAAGTTCCCCAATTTTTTGGCACAATTAAAAACCGGCCTTCTACCCTTGGGTCGTAATAATCGTAGGTATCAGTTGGTGCTACATAGCCTCCAAAACCAAAATAGTCATTCTTTAAAGTGGTGGAGTTGATATTTAATCCGATAGTACTTTCTTGAGGCTTTCCGGTTTCTTTGTTGTATTGAAAATAATGGTATGTATTGGCACTAAAAGAGTTAAAAATTTTGGTAGGATTTAAAATTCGATAATTCAAATTCAAATTACCTTCGGTATAACTGGTAATAAAGTTAATTCCCAAATCGTTGATATCGTAATCTTTGGTCATGCTTGATAGGTAAGCATTGTAACGAAATTTACCATAGGTTTTACCAAAATAGGATTCCCAATGCACCCCGCTTTTACTTTCCAGTCCATATTGGCTACTCATTTTTAAACTACCTCCGTAATTATAAGTATTCTTTTTGGTATTCAAATCGGCCAAAACTCCTAAAACATTGGCATCTCTAAAATGTCCTGAACGTGTCACATTGGTATTGATTACCGTTACGGAGGAATTCTGGTTAAAACGTTGGTCAAAAACAGTAACATTAAAATTAGTTAAAGGCTCCACCACTTCTGATCGAATTTCACCGGTATCTTCATTCTCAATCAAAACCTCCGTTCTTTCGGTAATGGCATTTAAAAATCCAATTCCCAAGCCATCTTTTCCTCTTCCGGAAATTTTAGTGGCATTAATCATGTTTACAGCACTCGGAAAGTATTGCACTTTTTCGTTTTCGGCTACATTAGGAAACTGTGTTGGAGGTCCACCAATTCTTCTGGTGTACAACAAACCTCCTTTATTAAATAAGTCGGTTCCTTCGGTAAAAAACGGACGGTTTTCGTTAAATTGCTGTTCAAATGGACCTAAATTTAAAATCACATTATCAAAAGCAGCTTGTCCGAAATCGGGTACCAATACAGCATCTAAAGTATACGCATCATTGATCCCGTATTTTACATCCATTCCGGCTTTAAACAAAGACGATTGGTTACTTCCTTGTATGCTGTGATAGCCGGAAGTATAAGGAATAAAAAACAATCGCAATGGTGGTTGGATATTAGAAATTCCTTTCATAACTCCAGCTTGACGAATGATGCCTCCTTTTTTTAAATCGATGTGGTTCCAAGTGTACTTGTATCGCAATCTGCGGAATTCTCGTAAAAAGTTCAGTCCCCATACTTGGTCTTTTTCACCGGAAAATCGTAGTGCTGCATACGGAATTTTCATTTCTACCACCCAACCAAAATCGGTAATTTTTACCGCACTTTTCCAAATGCCATCCCAAGAAAAATCTTCTCCTTCGTTTTCTAAAGCAACTGCATCCATTTGGGTTCCGGCTGCACTTACAAAAAATCGGAAATCTTGCTGACCGTCATTAAATCCATTGATAAAAACCCCAAAGTGATCGGAAGTAGCAAAGCGATCTCGTTGGGTAATTTCTTTCATTATTTTATTGGGTTCACTATCGTATAAAATAGCTCCAATATAAATGGCTTCGTCATCGTATAAAATTTTTACTTCGGTTTTGTTTTCTTTAGGCTCTTCTACTCCATTATCTGGTTCAAACATCACAAAATTAGTGGCAACAGATTGGTGGTTCCATGCTTCTTCTTCTAAAACTCCATCAATACTAATAGGTTGTTGAATGCGTTTGGCAACCAATTCTTTTTTGTCGTTTTGAGCCAATAATCCTAAAGTGTAAAACAAAAAGATGAAAATTCGATACATTAGTAAAAATAAAGCCTCAAAAGTAGATTTTTTAAAAGAGGTAAAAATAAAATTAGAATTAATTTAAGAATTCCATGAACGAAACATTATTACATGTGGGCCAATTCCGGTAACTTCAAAAACATCTCCAATAGCTTGATATCCTAACTTCTCATAAAATCCTTTGGCAGAAATTCGGGCATTGAACCAAATGACTTTAGGAGAAGGCAATTCTTTTTCGATAAAGTGCACTAATTGAGTACCAATGTTTTTGCCTTGAAATTCAGGCAACACAGCCATCCCTCGTAATTGAAAACAATTTTCATTTGGCCAATTTTCATGTGATGAATGTAAAATGGTAGCCACACCAATAATTTTTCCTTTTTTAAAAAAACCGAAATGTTGCGTGGTAGGCAAATCATCTCCATCAAAACGACAAGTTTCTAAAGGTTTTCCGGACCGCAATACCGGATGACGAACCACATAAGTATCCTGTGAAGATATATTTTGAATCATTTAAATAAGTTAATGTACTGATTATAAATACACTTTTTAAATTTTCGTTCCAAGAGAAATTTTTTTTGAAAAAATGTTTGCATCAAAGATAAGATATTCTATATATTTGCATTCTCAAATGCGGAAGTAGCTCAGTTGGTAGAGCTCCAGCCTTCCAAGCTGGTTGTCGCGAGTT
>CAZAHJ010000066.1:0-9321 GCA_964485115.1 uncultured Flavobacterium sp. | reverse complement strand
TACATGAATATGAATATTGAATACTTTGTATAATGCAATATTATCTTTTACAAATATAGCAATTTCTTCTGCCGATGGAAACTGTTCTACGTTGCCTAACAAACCCAAATCATTCCCGTCAAAATAACCACTTTGCTTGATTTTTCCTGGAATTTGATCTACTCCCATCCCAAGTGTAGTTAATGGCTTAGGTATTTCGAACAATCCTTGGTTGGCTCTGGAATACCAATTGCCTCCCATCCTGGATACCAAATCAATTTTATGCTGGTCGATGGTTCCATTTTCAGCTAATACTTCCTCTGCAATATGCATTTTAACTACTTCACAAATCACCAAATTCCCTGCCCCTCCTTGTTCTCCTAATGCAATAATTTCATTTACCTTACATTCCATTTGTACCGGGCTCTCCTTCACTCTAAACGGACGAACCAAATTTGAGGGCAACATGGTTAAGCCAGCTTTTTCAAATTCATTTACCCCATCCGGATATTCGGTGCTCGACAAACTCATTTGCTGTACAATATCGTAATTCACCACATTAATCACCACTTCTTTGGTGTTTTGACAATTGATCAAGGTGTGCTTGATGGTATTGTCGCGAACTCTTCTTGCTGGTGAAAACACCACAATTGGTGGATTGGCACTAAACACGTTAAAAAAGCTGAAAGGAGACAAATTTGGAATGCCATTTTCGTCAACTGTACTTGCAAAAGCAATTGGTCGAGGACCAATGGCAGACTGCAAATATCCTTGCATTTGAACAGTGGTAATATCTTGCGGAAGGAAACTTTTCATGTTATTTATAAAAAACCAATTATGTACAAAGATACTTATCCGAAATAGTAAACGACAAAAAAAAGCCTAAAAATGCTATGCCAAAATAGATCCATTATTAGTTAAATTTTGCATCTTTACGAATCGAATTTTAGTGTTTCATGAAGTTTACAACCAATCATACTGCTACCAGAGGTTTACTTTTAGGTTTGTCCTTATTGGTGGTATCATTGATTTTATGGAATACCTATCAATTTTTTCAAGTTTTTAAACAAGAAGAACGGTTAAAAATGGAACTTTGGGCCAAAGCACAAACCACCATTGAAAATGCAGATTTAGAAACAGAAGACATCGATTTACCTTTAGAAATTATCAAAAACAACACTTCCATTCCTTTGGTTTTGACCAACGAAAACAAAGAGATTTTAAATTACAGTAACGTAGCACCAGAAGTGGCACAAGACAGTTTGCAACTTCAAAAATTTCTAAAGAAAATTAGTGCCGAAAACCCCCCTATTCGGTTTGTAGTTTCCGAGCAAAATGTGCAGTATTTATACTACGGGAATTCTCCCTTGATTCAAAAATTAAAGTACTATCCTATTGCTTTACTGTCCATTATCCTATTGTTTATTTTACTGATTTACAACTATTACAATACCACTAAAATTGCAGGTCAAAACCGATTGTGGGCCGGGATGGCCAAAGAAACAGCACATCAAATAGGCACTCCATTATCTTCGTTAATTGGATGGTTAGAAATATTAAAACAGGAAAATATTGAGGCATCTACTGTTGAAGAGATTGAAAAAGACATTACTCGATTGCAAGTTATTGCCGATCGTTTTTCAAAAATTGGCTCAGAACCAACTTTAGAGAAAATAGACTTGGTAGCAAGTACCAAAGAAACCATTGATTATTTACAACCTCGACTTTCTAAACAAGTACAATTAATTACCAACTTCCCAAATGAAGCTTTGTGGGTAGCTATTAATCCGGCCTTGCATAGCTGGACCATGGAAAATTTATACAAAAATGCCGTTGATGCCATGAAAGGCAAAGGCACCTTGAAGGTGGATGTACACTTACAGGAAAAAATGGTGCAGATTTTTGTAAGCGACACCGGAAAAGGAATTCCGAAAAATCAATTCAAACAAATTTTTGACCCTGGTTTTACCACCAAAAAAAGAGGATGGGGACTTGGTTTATCGCTTACCAAAAGAATAGTAGAAACCTACCACAAAGGCAAAATACGTGTGTACCAATCGGAAGTAAATAAAGGAACTACTATGTTATTGGAATTGCCTTTGGCTTAGATATTCTTCAAATTAATAATCTCTTGTTTGGTTAACACCCTCCAGTTTCCTCTTGGTAAATTCTTTTTGGTAAGTCCGGCAAAAGAAACTCGATCTACTTTGATTACTTTATAGCCAAATTTTTCGAAAATACTTTTTACCACTCCTACATTGGCTGTACGTAATTTGATGCCTACTTCGGTATGAGGTTCGGATTCGATGTAGCTTACTTCATCTACGCTTAAACGATGTTCGTCAAATTGAACTCCTTTTGAAATTTTCTCTAAATCTACTGGTTTTAAAGCTTTTTCTAAAGATACTTGGTATATTTTTGGCGAAGTTTGGTGTGATCTGGAGAACTTTTCAATCATTTCTTGGTCGTTGGTAAACAACAACAACCCAACGGTTTGGGCATCCATTCTACCAATTGGTTGCACTGCAGCTGTGGTAGCAGATTTGATCAAGTGAAACACATTTTTTTCGCTATGTGGGTTTTTGGTAGAAGTGCTAAAATTTTTTGGTTTATTAAGTAAGATGTACACTTTTTCTCCCGGCTGAATTACTCTTCCATCAAAGATAACCACATCGGTTTTTTTTACTTTAAAACCCATTTCGGTTACCGGTTGCCCGTTTACATGCACTACTCCGGATTGGATGTAAATATCTGCTTCTTTTCGAGTACACAAACCTGCATTTGATAAGTATTTGTTTAATCGAATTTCCTCTGGCTCTAAAGTAGTTACTACAGGTTTTGGAGCAAATTTTCGGATAGGTGCATTGCCTCTGGTAAAGCTGGTTTTACGAAATCCTCCTTGTCTGCCTGAACCTTTATTGTCTTTGGAATCTCCTTGATGTCTTGCCATAATGTTTGGTGCTTTTTTAATGATTGTAATTTGGTAACCCTGTAACCGCAGCCCGGCCTGAGTGGAGCTCTTTTTTTATATTGCTTTGGATGTTGCCTTGGCAAAATAAAAAAAAGCGGGAACGGAGGACGGATTAGCTGCCCAAAAAATGATTTATATATTGGCCTTAAATTGTTCTAAAAACCTCACATCGTTTTCAAAAAACAAACGAATGTCTCCTATTTGATACAACAGCATGGCCATTCGTTCAATTCCCATTCCGAATGCAAATCCGGAAAACTCATCGGGTGAAATATCGCAATTTTTTAATACGTTTGGGTCTACCATACCACACCCCATGATTTCTAGCCAACCGGTTCCTTTGGTAATTCGGTAATCGGTTTCGGTTTTCAACCCCCAATAAATATCTACCTCGGCACTTGGTTCGGTAAACGGAAAATAAGACGGACGTAATCTGATTTTTGATTTTCCGAACATTTCTTTGGTAAAGTATAAAAGGGTTTGCTTTAAGTCGGCAAACGAAACTCCTTTGTCTATATACAAACCTTCTACTTGATGAAATATACAGTGCGAACGAGAAGAAATGGCCTCATTTCGAAAAACTCTACCCGGAGAAATGGTTCTGATTGGTGGTTTGTTGCCTTCCATGTATCGAACTTGCACCGATGAAGTATGGGTTCGCAACAACATATCGGGGTTGGTTTGCAAGTAAAAAGTATCTTGCATATCACGAGCCGGATGGTATTCCGGTAAATTTAATGCGGTAAAATTGTGCCAATCATCTTCCATTTCCGGACCTTCGGACACATTGAAACCGATAGAAGAAAAAATTTCTAACACTCGGTTTTTTACAATCGATATCGGGTGACGTGCTCCTAATGGAAATGAGGTTCCCGGACGAGTCAAATCACCAAACAACAGATGTTCACTTTCTTTAGAATCTAAAATTTCTTGCTGTTCTTTAACCTTTTCTTCCGCTGCTTTTTTGAGTTGGTTGATTACTTGGCCAAAGGTTTTCTTTTCCTCGTTAGGAACGGTTTTAAAATGCTCAAAATAACCATTTAATAACCCTTTTTTTCCAAGATACTGAATGCGAAACTCTTCTAATTCCTCTTTATTGTTTGCTTGAAATACTTGTACTTGAGCTATTTGCTCTTGAATCTTTTCTATCATAAATAATTCCCGTCAATATTTTGCAAATATAGTGAAAAGGTGGGAAGGAATTTTTATCCTTTTTAAAATGTGTCCCATTTAACTAAATGGATAAAAAGCATCTTCTAAATACTCTAATTGTGGAATTTTCTGATCGATGTAAATAGCTGCAATGTCAAATCGCACTTGCACATCCAAATCGTTTTCATTTACATAAGCATCGATGGCTGCTACCAATAATTTGATCTTTTTTTTGGTCACAAAATCTTGTGGTAATCCAAAATCCAATCGAGATCGGGTTTTCACTTCAACCACTGCCAAAGTATTGTTTTTTAATGCAATGATGTCAATTTCTGCTTTTTGCCATCGCCAGTTTTTTTCTACAATCTCATAACCTTGCTCTTCTAAATAGGCAATGGCATATTCTTCGCCAAATTTTCCGGTTTCGTTATGCTGGGCCATTGGTGGGAGGGTTACATTTTTTTGTTTAAAGTTTAAAGTTTTTTAAGGTTAGGAGAAGGGTATGCAAAACAATTGTTTATGATGCTTCTTTCATTCAAAAACCAACTTTGCTTTATCTTTATTTACTTCTAAAACTACTTTACTTCCAAAAATCAAAGCTCGATTATCAGGTATATGTCCGGCAGGAAAATCGAAAACTACCGGAATTGCATAAGGTTTCATGGCATCTTCAATAATCTCCAACGCATCTTTGCCCCACGGAATGTCGTTGTCTTTCATTTTGGTCATGCTTCCTACTACCAAACCTTTGAGCTGTTTGAGCAAGCCTTTGTATTCCAACTGCATCATCATTCTATCTACATGGTATAAATATTCATCCAAATCTTCGAAGTATAAAATCAAATCCTCCCCACGCAAATCCATTGGAGTTCCGGCCAAACTGTAGATTAAGGATAAATTTCCTCCTACCAAGGTCCCTTGTACTTTACCAGTCTTATTTTTGGGATGACTCGGAATTTCATACGATAAAACTTCCCCAAACAAAGCTTTTCGAAGCGTTTCTTTGGCTTCAGGAGTTGCGCGTGGGATATTCACCGTCATGATGCCGTGTATAGATTGAATGCCAAGCGATTGTATTTTTTGGTGCAACACCGTAACATCGCTAAAACCTACCAACCATTTCGGATTTTGTTCAAATTTTTCCCAGTTCAAATGTTTTAACAATCGGATAGAACCATATCCCCCTCGGGCACACCAAATGGCTTTTACCGTATCATCGTTTAACATATCTTGCAAATCTTGGGCTCTTTGCTCATCCGTTCCTGCCAATTGGTGGTTATCTAAACCAATAGAAGATCCTATTTTTAAGTTCAAACCCCATTGTTGGAATAATTCGGTAGTAGCTTTAAAATCGTCTTGTAAATGCTTACGAGCAGTTGCAACAATAGCAATGGTATCTCCAGGTTTTAAAATAGAAGGTTTTTTCATGTTTTTTGGCAAATTGGTTTGAGCGAAAACAGTGGATAAAGCCAGACTTAACCAGCCTATAACCATACACCAATTTCGCAGTTTTGTCTTCATAAAAACAAAGATACATAATTACAAATGTCAATTGTTTCCTCATTCCTTGGAAAGCCTTATTTTTGCAAAAATTTTTTGGCATCATGCAAACACCTAAAAGATACACTGTAACTGCTGCACTCCCATATACCAACGGACCTATTCATATCGGACACTTGGCTGGAGTTTATGTTCCTGGAGATATTTACGCACGTTACTTACGTTTGCAAGGAAGAGACGTGATTTACGTTTGTGGAAGTGATGAACATGGAGTAGCCATTTCGATGAAGGCTCGTAAAGAAGGGATTACCCCTCAACAAGTGATTGACAAATACCACCATATTATTGAACAATCGTTTCAGGATTTCGGAATTTCCTTTGATGTGTATTCCCGAACTTCTGCTGCGATTCACCATGAAACTGCCTCTGCTTTTTTTAGAAAATTATATGAAGAAGGAAAGTTTATTGAGGAAACCAACGAACAATTGTATGATGCAGAAGCCAACCAGTTTTTAGCAGATCGATTTGTTACAGGTACTTGCCCGAAATGCGGACATACCGAAGCATATGGTGACCAATGCGAAAAATGTGGCTCTTCTTTAAACGCAACCGACTTAATTCAACCAAAATCAACCATTACCGGAAGTACTCCAATTTTAAAGCAAACCAAACATTGGTTTTTGCCATTAGACCAATACGATGTTTTTTTAAGAGAATGGATTTTAAAAGGACACCAACACGACTGGAAACCAAATGTATACGGACAAGTAAAATCGTGGTTAGAAGATGGCTTGAAACCAAGAGCGGTTACTCGTGATTTGGACTGGGGAATTGACGTTCCGGTAGAAGGTGCCGAAGGAAAAAAATTATACGTTTGGTTTGATGCACCTATTGGGTATATTTCTGCCACTAAAGAATGGGCACAAAAAACCGGAAATAACTGGGAGCCTTATTGGAAAGATCAAGATACCAAATTGGTACACTTTATTGGAAAAGACAATATTGTTTTTCATTGCATCATATTTCCTGCCATGCTAAAAGCAGAAGGAAGTTATATTTTACCGGATAATGTCCCTGCAAATGAATTTTTAAATTTAGAAGGCAATAAACTTTCTACCTCTAAAAATTGGGCTGTTTGGTTGCATGAATATTTACAAGATTTTCCCGGACAACAAGACGTGTTGCGTTACTGCTTAACTGCTACTGCACCGGAGACCAAAGACAACGATTTTACTTGGAAAGATTTCCAAGCTCGTAACAACAACGAATTGGTTGCGGTTTTCGGAAACTTTATCAATCGTGTGGCAGTACTTACACAAAAGTATTACCAAGGTGTGGTGCCAACTCCAACAGAATTTACTGAAGTTGACGAAGCAACTCTCACCGAATTGAGAGCATATCCGGCAGTAATTGCAGATTCTATTGAAAGATACCGCTTTAGAGAAGCCCAACAAGAAATGATGCAAGTTGCCCGATTAGGTAACAAATATTTGGCAGACGAAGAGCCTTGGAAATTAATTAAAGAAAACCCGGAAAGGGTACAAACCCAAATGTATGTGGCATTGCAAATTTCTGCTGCATTAAGTAGTTTGTGCGAACCTTTTTTACCACATACTGCTAAAAAATTGCAATTGTTATTAGGATTGGCACAACCTGTTAAATGGAGTGCCGTAGCTGCTGAAAATGATTTGATTGCAGCCGGAAGTACCTTGGGAGAAGCCCAATTATTATTTCAAAAAATAGAAGACGAAACCATTCAAAAACAATTAGACAAATTGGAACAAACCAAACAAGATAACCAAGCTCCGGTAGCAAGCATAGCTACAGCAAAAGAATTGTGTACCTATGAAGATTTCAGTAAAATGGATTTGAGAGTAGGAACCATTATTGCTGCAGAAAAAATGCCAAAAGCGGATAAATTATTGGTTTTACAAGTTCAAACCGGTTTAGATACCCGAACTATAGTTTCCGGAATTGCAGAACATTTTACCCCGGAAGAAGTAATTGGAAAAAGAGTTACCGTATTGGTAAACTTAGCTCCAAGAAAACTGAGAGGTGTAGAAAGCCAAGGGATGATTTTAATGACCAACGATGCCAATGGCAAACTGGTTTTTATGCAACCTGTCGCAGAGGATGTAGAAGATGGAGCGGTAATATCTTAATTTGAAAGAAAGAAATGGAGGGTTAGCCCTCCATTTCTTTTAATAAATCAAATGCCTTAGCAATGGTTTTGACATCTTCAAAAGTGAGCAATAGTCGCAAACCGTTTTTGGTTTGTTTTTCTTTTAAAGTACATTGTTTGCCTTTGGTATGAGCAAATTGTAATATTTGGTTAAACTGCTCACTTTGATAAAAAGCCGATTGTTGGTCACCCACAAAATAACCAATCATTTTCCCTTGCTTTAGGAATAGTTTTTCCATACCAAAACGGGTGGCAATCCATTTAATTTGTACACTTAATAACAAGTCTTTGGCTTCTTTTGGTAATGACCCAAAACGGTCTATCAAGGCCTTTTCAAAAGTCAACAATTCCGTTTCGTTGGTCACATTACTTAATTCATTGTACAAACTCAATCTTTCCGTAACTTGATTGATGTAATCATCCGGAAACATCAAAGCAAAATCAGTGTCGAGCATCCACTCTTTTACATAATTCCTATTGATTTCTTGCTCTGTGTATAAGTCTTTAAATTCTTTTTCTTTTAATTCGTCAATGGCTTCCTCCATAATTTTTTGGTAGGTTTCAAAGCCAATCTCGTTGATAAAGCCACTTTGTTCACCACCCAATAAATCTCCCGCTCCACGAATTTCTAAATCTTTCATCGCAATATTAAAACCACTGCCTAAATCGCGATATTGTTCAATGGCTTGCATGCGTTTTCGGGCTTCTTCTGTCATAGAATGATGCGGAGGTGCGATGAAATAACAAAACGCTTTTTTGTTACTCCGTCCTACCCTACCTCGCATTTGGTGCAAATCAGACAAACCAAAATGGTTGGCATTGTTGATAAAAATGGTATTGGCATTGGGCACATCCAAGCCGCTTTCGATAATAGAGGTTGCCACCAACACATCATAGGCTCCTTCCATAAATTGCAACATCACTTCTTCCAGTTTTTTGCCATCCATTTGTCCGTGACCAATAGCAATTCGAGCATCAGGAACCAATCGTTGGATCATTCCTGCAACTTCTGCAATGTTATCTACCCGATTGTGAATAAAAAACACTTGTCCTCCTCGTTGCAACTCGTAACTCACCGCATCGCGAATAGTTTCTTCATTCCATCTTATCACTTGACTTTCGATAGGGTAACGGTTAGGTGGTGCGGTTTTAATCACGCTTAAATCTCTGGCAGCCATTAACGAAAACTGCAGGGTTCTCGGGATAGGAGTAGCAGTTAAAGTCAAGGTATCTACATTCGGAGCTATGGTTTTTAATTTGTCTTTTACATTTACTCCAAATTTTTGCTCTTCGTCAATAATCAACAAACCTAAGTCTTTAAAAACCATGCTTTTCCCTGCCAATTGATGTGTTCCTATTAAAATATCTATTTTACCGGAAGCCAAATCTTTTAAAATTTCAGTTTTTTGTTTTGCTGATTTGAATCGGTTGATGTACTCCACACGAACAGGTAAATCTTTCAATCGTTCTGAAAAAGTTCGGTAATGTTGGTAAGCCAAAATGGTAGTTGGCACCAACACTGCCACTTGTTTGCTGT
>CAZAHJ010000065.1:0-9752 GCA_964485115.1 uncultured Flavobacterium sp. | reverse complement strand
TAGGGTAAAATTCAACTAAAAACCAAATCAAAGGTTTTTTTAAGTAACTCAATTGCTGGGTTAATCTCTACAAATCGTTGGTATTTGTCCTCTGTAGTGTAAGCTTTGTTGATGGTAATATGTTCGTCCTCTACTAATTCTAGTTGAATGTGGTGGTTGTGAAGCATACCTCTTAAGTAACCAACCAGATCGTTTTTGATGCGTTCAAATTCCATTTTACTACTCGCATTTGGCACTTTATGAACAATGGTGGTTTCATTTTGGATGGTAGGTGTTTGTAAGGTAAACAAACTATAAATCATTTTTTCGCCATGGGACTCCATTTTTTGGGCAAATTTGTTCCATTGCACCATCAAATCATTTTCGGTAAATGGCTCAGCCAAGTGAATGGTTTCCTCTAATACTTCTGGTTTAAGTTGTGCCAACATATCTTTTTTCTGTTGAATACTCTTTAAACTAAACGCTTTGATTTTGTTATCCTGGCTAATGGTTTTGCTTTCAGGAATTTCGTAGGATGTTTTTGGTGCTTCAACAGGTGGAATTTTTTGGGTAGGAGGTACATTTTCAGGAGTAACTATTTCTTCTGTAACTTCTGTGTTGCCTAATTTTCCGGTAAAATGAAATGGAGGGATTATGTATCCATCAACTTTTTTTTTTCTCCATCAAAAGTGATAGAGCACAATTGCATTAACAGCAATTCTACCAATAATCGTTGGTTTTGTGCAGTTTTGTATTTTAAATCGGTTTGCGTACACATGTCAATTCCCTTAATCAAAAACTCTTCCGAAGCTTTTTGCGATTGGTGGATGTATTTTTTCTTAGTAGCTTCTCCAACTTCCAATAACTCTAAAGTATTTGGATTTTTAGTCATTAACAAATCACGAAAATGACTTGCCAAACCCTGCACAAAATGATGTCCGTCAAAACCATTACTCAATACCTTGTCATACAACAATACACTTTTCGGAATATGGTTTTCTAAAAAACAATTGGTGGCTTCCAGATAGGTATCGTAATCTAAAACTTGTAAATTTTCCGAAACTGCTTGGTTACTCAATTGGTTTCCACAAAAAGTGACCACTCGATCAAAAATTGACAATGCATCACGCATGGCACCATCAGCTTTTTGGGCAATTTTTAACAAAGCATCTTCTTCAAAAGTAATGCCTTGGTTGGTTGCAACATAAGCCAAGTAATTCTTAGCATCTTGTATGGTAATTCGCTTAAAATCGTATATCTGACATCTGGATAAGATGGTTGGAATTACCTTGTGTTTTTCAGTAGTTGCCAATATAAAAATAGCATGTGCAGGTGGTTCTTCTAATGTTTTTAAAAACGCATTAAAAGCTGCAGTAGAGAGCATGTGTACCTCATCTACAATATATACTTTATATTTTCCGGTTTGGGGTGGGATGCGAACTTGATCAATCAAACTTCGAATGTCATCCACACTATTATTTGAGGCAGCATCTAATTCAAAAACATTGAAAGAAAAGTCCTCGTTTGGATCGTCATAATCCGGTTGATTGATTTTTCGTGCCAAAATTCGAGCACAAGTAGTTTTACCAACTCCTCTCGGACCGGTAAATAATAATGCCTGTGCCAAATGGTTATTTTGAATGGCATTGAGCAACGTATTGGTAATATGTTGCTGCCCCACGACATCTTCAAAAGTTTGCGGACGATATTTTCTGGCTGATACTACAAATTGTTCCATCGTTCACAAATATAATGGGTTTTTGGTGCTTGGCACAAGGCATTTCTATAAAAGTTTTTGACAATTTTAAGGAGTTTATTTTTCTAAAAAAATCACATAAAAAAAGTTAATGTCTACTTAACCAACTATCTGAAAAATAAACCCTACTTTTGCACGCGAAAATTTAATTTATGGAAAATATCAGAAACATTGCAATTATTGCCCACGTTGACCACGGAAAAACCACTTTAGTAGACAAAATCATGCACCACTGTCAGTTGTTTCGCGACAACGAAAGTACCGGAGAATTGATTTTAGATAACAACGATTTGGAACGTGAACGAGGCATCACGATTGTTTCTAAAAACGTATCGGTGACTTATAAAGGAACCAAAATTAATATTATTGATACCCCTGGTCACGCGGATTTTGGAGGAGAAGTAGAAAGAGTTTTAAATATGGCAGACGGAGTTTTGTTGTTGGTAGATGCTTTTGAAGGCCCCATGCCACAAACTCGTTTTGTATTGCAAAAAGCATTAGACCTTAAGTTAAAGCCATGTGTGGTAATTAATAAGGTAGACAAAGAAAACTGTACTCCGGAAGAAGTACACGAAAAAGTTTTTGACTTGATGTTTGATTTAGGTGCAGAAGAATGGCAATTAGATTTTCCAACAGTATATGGTTCGGCAAAAAACAATTGGATGTCTGACGATTGGAAAAACCAAACGGATAATATTGAACCATTGTTAGATATGGTTTTAGAACATATTCCTGCTCCAAGAGTTTCGGAAGGAACTCCACAGATGTTAATTACTTCTTTAGATTTCTCTAGTTTTACTGGAAGAATTGCCATAGGTAGATTGCAAAGAGGTGTATTGAAAGAAACCCAAAACGTGACTTTGATTAAGCGTGATGGAAAAATGAGCAAAACCAAAATCAAAGAACTACACACTTTTGATGGTTTGGGAAGAAAAAAAGTAGAAGAAGTAAAAGCAGGTGATATTTGTGCATTGGTTGGATTGGAAGGATTTGAAATTGGGGACACCGTTGCAGATTTTGAAAATCCGGAAGCATTGCCAACCATTGCAATTGATGAACCTACAATGAGCATGTTGTTTACCATCAACGATTCTCCATTTTTTGGCAAAGAAGGTAAATTTGTTACTTCACGTCACATCAAAGATCGTTTGAACAAAGAGTTAGAGAAAAACTTGGCATTACGTGTGAATGAAACTGACAGTGCAGATAAATTTATGGTTTTTGGTAGAGGAGTGTTGCACTTGTCTGTATTGATTGAAACCATGCGAAGAGAGGGCTACGAAATACAAATCGGGCAGCCTCAAGTAATTATTAAAGAAATAGATGGGGTTAAATGTGAACCAATTGAAGAATTGACCATTGACTTGCCAGAAAATGTTTCCGGTAGAGCAGTAGAATTTGTTACCATCAGAAAAGGGGAAATGTTGAGCATGGAACCAAAAGGGGATCGAATGATCATTAAATTCTTGATTCCTTCGAGAGGAATTATCGGTTTGCGTAACCAATTGTTAACAGCTACAGCCGGTGAAGCTATTATGACGCATCGCTTTTTGGAATACCAACCAATGAAAGGGGAGATTCCGGGAAGAATCAACGGATCGTTGATTTCCATGGAAAACGGTAAAGCTATTCCTTATTCTATCAATAAATTACAAGATAGAGGTAAATTTTTTGTAGATCCGAATGAAGATGTGTATGAGGGACAGGTAATTGGAGAAAACTCTCGTGGAGATGATATGGTTGTAAATATTACCAAGACCAAACAGTTAACCAATTTCCGTTCTGCCGGTGCAGATGATAAAACACGAATTGTTCCTGCCATCAAATTTTCGTTAGAAGAAGCTTTAGAATATATTCAAAAAGACGAATACGTGGAGGTGACTCCTAAAAGCATTCGTTTAAGAAAGATTTACTTGAACGAAAATGATCGTAAGCGATATAAAATTGCTTAAGATATAAAAAAAAACGCTTCCAATTTTGGAAGCGTTTTTTTTTTAAAAGAATATTACATTATTCGATATAAAACATTAAAACTCAAACCTCCAATAAATCCTGTAGTAACACCTCTTCCAGAAGAATCGTCATTTCCAAAGTCTCGATTGGTTTGGTATCTAATTTCTGTAGTCCATTTATTAAAAGAAACTCCCAAAGCTGAAGAAAAGCTCAATGTAGCATTGATGTCTCTTTCAAATTGTAAATGAATATCACTCACACTAAACTCAGAGCTACTAGAGCCATTTTGGTAAAAACGATAAGTTCCGTTTAATGGTAAGTTATATTCAAAAGCTCCATCTAAATAAGCCCGAATATTTCCTTTATCAATAATGATTATTCTTGTGCCTAATGCAGGAGTAACTACAAAACCGTTCATTTCAGCTTTTTCATGGACATGTGTTGCTACAACAAATTCAGTTAATTTAGTTCCTTTTGCTTCAATATTTAAACTTTCAAAACTGGTTCTTAAAAACATAAAAAAGGTGTTTCTTTTGTTTAAAGCTAAAGAAAAATCAACCCCAAAGTTTAGGTTTAAATTAGTGGAAGAAATATCAGACTTATTGATTTCTTCTGTAGAATAACTATTAAGTTTTAAACCAACAAATGGATTAATAACAATTGCTTTTTCTATAATTTTATTATTATAAGTTACTATTTGGTTTTCTTCATTGATTTTGGTAATTATTTGTATTAAGTCCTCGTCTGTATATTTTAGTTGAACAAAATCTGCTGAATCAAAACCTTTATCTTTAAAAAGATTGTATAAAATTCTTTTGTATTCTTCTTGGTTTCTTGCTTTAAGATTAACACACTTGGAATTATATAAAGGTTGTGTTTTGCCTTTGTAAACGATGTAATAAAAAGTTTTATCTTGAAAATTAGCTTTGTATAAGCTGATATCAGACTCAACCAATACTTGACTTAACATGAAAAGCCTTTCAGATTTTACATTTTCGTCTGAACAAGATCTGGATGAATTAAATCGATTGGAGTCAATAGTAATATCTTGAATGATAAATTTAATGTTGTTTTCTAATTCAATATGTGCAATATTTTGTAATTCAATTAATTCACTATTTCCAGTGTTAGGTTTTACTTTGATTAAATTATCAAGAAAGTAAATTTTTCCATCTAATTGTTTTTGATTTTTAAGATAAACTGTACCATTTTGGTTAAAGATTTGGGCATTAAGTGAAGTGAAAGTAAACAAAAAAATGCTTAAAGTGTAAAATAAATTTTTCATTAATAAATATTTTTGATTTATACAAAAATTTCGATTTCAAAAGTTTTTACTGATATAAAATATATTTTTTCAGAAAAATTTTTATAAATATTTACAAAAAAAACGCTTCCAATTTTGGAAGCGTTTTTGTTTATAAAAGTTTTCTTTAAAACTGGTTCACCGTATTTCGGATAGCAACCAATTTTTTCATCAAATCTTCAAAATAGTTTAAGTGCAACATGTTGGCGCCATCGCTTTTGGCATTGGCTGGGTCAAAATGGGTTTCGATAAATATTCCATCTACTCCACTTGCTATTCCAGCTTTGGCTATGGTTTCAATCATATCTGGTCTGCCTCCGGTTACACCACTCATTTGGTTGGGTTGTTGTAAAGAGTGGGTGACATCCAATACTGTAGTAGCAAATTGTTTCATGGTGGGAATACCTCTAAAGTCAACGATCATATCTTGGTATCCAAACATGGTCCCTCTGTCGGTTACCATCACATTTTGGTTGTTGCAATCCAAAACTTTTTGAACTGCATGTTTCATGCTTTCCGGACTCATAAATTGTCCTTTTTTTAAGTTCACGGTTTTTCCTGTATTAGCTGCAGCAACCACCAAGTCGGTTTGACGTACTAAAAAAGCTGGAATTTGCAACACATCAACATATTCCGCTGCCATAGTGGCATCTTCATTTTCGTGGATATCGGTAACGGTTGGTACATGAAAGGTTTCGGATACTTTTCGTAAAATTTTTAAAGCTTTTTCGTTTCCAATTCCAGTAAAACTATCCACTCTGGAACGATTGGCTTTTTTAAAAGATCCTTTAAAAACGTAAGGAATTTTTAAATCGGAAGTAATTCGTACCAAACGTTCTGCAATTTTCATGGCCATTTCTTCGCCTTCAATGGCACAAGGCCCAGATAGCAAAAAGAATTGGTTGGAATCTAAGTTTTTTATTTGCGGGATGTTATGTAAGTTCATGTGAGGAATTATTTAAGGTGCAAAAGTACAATTTTATATAGATTACCTTAGAGACATTTTTTCGGATTTGTATTTCTTTTGTTTTTTACAAAGTAACTTTCTAATTTGTTGAAAAAGAAAAACTAATTTTACTTTACATTCGTTTCAATTTTAAACTACCAACAATCCTGCTTTTTTAATTTTCTCCATGGACTTTCCAAACCAAAACAATTCAAAATGTTCCCATTGGTTTTCGAAAAGGTTTCGAAAATCTTTGATTAAAATAGTTCTACCTGAAACTAGATGATGATTGATTTGCTGTTGTAACCATTTGGCTTGTTCTATTTCCATTTCTACAGAAAAACGTTGGGTTCTATTGCTAAAATGTAATTGTGCCACATCCCACGTAGTTCCTTTTTTACTCTTGGTAATGGTTTGTAATTGTATTTCAGATGCCAACCAAACCAATTTTTGGTTTGGCTTTGGAGGTTGTAAACTGTTTTTGTTTTGAATGCATTTGGCAATGTAATCTTTGGCAATGGTAGTTCTAGGAATTTTGAAATCAAACCAGTAGGAGAGAGGTTCCTCTAAACCGATGCCATGCATGTAGTTGAATAACGACTTTTTGAGTCCGGAACTAAATTTTTCATGATTTACTCCTTTTTTGTCAGTAAACTCCAAGTCGTTTAATGCAAAAGAAACCTCGGGGTTTGCTACAGTTAAGCCATAACTTTTGGGGTCTAATCCAATCGGACTATGGGCAGTTAATGCAAATTGATGCCAAAAGCCGGATTGCAATACTCCCAAGGCAAATAATTGCCGAACCATTTCTAAACTATCTATGGTTTCTTGTTCTGTTTGGGTAGGATAGCCATACATTAAATAAGCATGTACCATAATACCAGCTTGGGTAAAATGATGGGTTACTTGTGCCACTTGCTCTACTGTTACTCCTTTTTGGATCACTTCCAACAAACGATCGGAGGCAACTTCTAATCCGCCCGAAACAGCAATGCAACCACTCGCTTGTAAAAGTCGACACAAATCGGCTGTAAAGCTTTTTTCAAATCGAATGTTGGTCCACCAGCTTACTACCAATCCTCTTTGGATAATTTCTAAAGCAACTTCTTTCATCAAAGCAGGTGGTGCTGCTTCATCCACAAAATGAAACCCGTTGTTTCCGGTTTGTTGGATGAGTTCTTCCATTTTATCTACCAATGCTTTGGCAGTAATGGGCTCGTATAAGCGAATATAATCTAAGGAAACATCACAAAAAGTACATTTTCCCCAATAGCAACCATGAGCCATGGTAAGTTTGTTCCATCTGCCATCACTCCACAAGCTATGCATTGGATTGGCAACTTCAATAACGGATAAGTAGTCGTTTAATTTTAGGTCAGAATAATCGGGAGTACCTGTTTTGGAAAACGGATAATCTGGTGCAGAAGCATTGTTGCAATAAACTACTTGGTTGTTTTCCAAAAGATAAGTTCGCTTCCATTCCATGGTTTGTGAAGGAAAAAGGGTGTTTTTCCAAAGCAATTCAATAGGTAATTCTCCGTCATCTAAGGTGATGTAATCAAAATATTGAAATACTTTTGGTTCTGTTAAACTCCTTAATTCGGTGTTGGCAAAGCCTCCACCCATTGCTGTTTTGGTATTGGGATGGTTGGTTTTAATCCATTGTGCCATGCGAAAAGCACTATATAAATTTCCGGGAAAAGGCACCGAAAAACAAACCAATTTTGGTTGATGGTCTTTGATTATTTCTTTTAAAATACCTATTCCCAATTTATCTATAAAAGTTGGAGGAGCAAGTAATTTTTCTTCTAATTCTGTCATTTGATAAGCACTTCTTCCCAAACGTTCGGCATAACGAGTAAAACCAAAATCGGCATCTACACAAGCTACCATTAAATCAGATAAATCTTCCAGATAAAGTGTAGCAAAATGTTTCGCTTTGTCTTGAAACCCCATCGTACCAAATGCCCAATCCAATTCTTCGGTTATATGAAATCTGCTAGCTTTTGGTAAAAAGTTTTCACTACAAAGTAAACGGGCTAAGGTAGGCTCTTTGCTTTGTAAAAATTGGATAACAGTTTCTACCGTTTGTAAATACGCTTCTTTTAATGCAACAATATGTTGCAAATTGGCATCTTGATTTTCAATGTTGTTCAATGCAATTGCAAAGACTTGTTGGAGGGTATCTTTGGTAAATAATTTCCAAATAACCTCCATTCCTAAATCTAATTGGAACGAAGAAATCTGTTTGGTTTTCAAAAATCCTTTCAGATAAGCGGTAGCCGGGTAGGGTGTGTTGAGTTGGGTAAAAGGCGGAGTAACGAGTAATAAATCTTTCAAAACATTCAATTTAGTCTTTGTATACCCTGGTTACTTTATCAATGCCATCTACGTTTTTGATTTTAGAAATCAAATCTTTTAGCACGGTATTGTTTGGAACAATCACACTAACTTGCCCTTTAAAAATTCCGGCTTCGGTGCTTAATGAAATACTTTGGATATTTACGGTCATTACATTGGAAATCACTCTAGTAAGTTCATTAGTTAATCCTAAAATATCCATTCCGGTAATATATAAAATCGCTTTAAATTCTTCTTGGGTAGAGTCAATCCACTTGGCTGGAATGATACGATATGCGTAATTTGATTGCATGCTGATGGCATTCGGACAATCTTTTCGATGTACTTTGATGCCATCATTAATGGTTAAAAATCCAAAAACCTCATCACCAGGAATGGGGTTGCAACAATTGGATAATTTATAATTCAATTTGTCTTGATTAACTCCGAATACGAGTAAATCGTAATTTTTAGACAATTCGTTTTTCTGAATTTCTGTAGGAATAATACTTGGACTTCTTTTGATTTTACTTTTAAAGAAGTTAATTAAAGTATTGCTTTTTTGAGAAGCAAAATCTTTTAATTGTTGGTTGTCAATACTTCCTATACCGACTTTATAGAATAAATCTAAACTCGTTTTTAGTTTAAAAAAATTGACTAAATCATTAATTGTACTTTCGTTTAAAGTTAGTTTTAAATGACGAAGTTTTCTGGCAAGAATTTCTTTGCCATCTTCGGCAATCTTTTTGGTATTTTCATTTAAAACGTTCTTGATTTTGGTTTTTGCACGACTAGTAGTTACAAAATCCAACCATTGGGCATTGGGTTTTTGATTTACTGAAGTAATCACTTCTACTTGGTCACCACTTTTTAATTCGTGGTTTAACGGAACTAATTTTCCATTTACCCGTGTTCCTCTGGTTTTGACTCCAATTTCGGAGTGGATGCTAAAAGCAAAATCTAAAGCAGTTGCCCCTTTTGGTAAGGATTTGATTTCTCCCTTTGGAGTAAAAATGTAAATTTCCTTGGCATACAAATTTAGCTTGAAATCTTCAACAAAATCTACTGCATTACTAGAAGCATTTTCCAAAGCTTCACGCAACAAATTCAACCAAGCATCTAACGTATTTTCTTCGGTACTTCCTTGTTTGTATTTATAGTGTGCAGCATACCCTTTTTCTGCAATTTCATCCATTCGTTCACTTCTAACCTGAATTTCTACCCATCTTCCTTTTGGTCCCATTACGGTAATGTGTAATGCTTCGTATCCTGTAGATTTAGGGGAAGAAATCCAATCTCGCAATCTACTTGGACTCGGACGATAATGATCCGTTACAATGGAATAGATTTTCCAAGCAAGAAATTTTTCGTCGTGTGGAGTAGATTTATATACAATTCGCAAGGCATACTTGTCGTACACTTCGTCAAATGTGACTCCTTGCACCAACATTTTTCTACGAATGGAGTAAATAGAT
>CAZAHJ010000064.1:0-10597 GCA_964485115.1 uncultured Flavobacterium sp. | reverse complement strand
TTTATTAAGTAAAGTAGGTTTATTTTTAGATTCAAATAAAAAGCTAATAAACAGTTAGTTAATTATAAACTCATTTAATTAACAAATGCCGCTCAAACAATTCATTTTTATTAGATGTTTATAAAAATTAAATTTTTACATTTTTTCGTATTTTTGACAAAAACAGCACATGCTAATTATTGGAATTGCCGGTGGTACCGGAAGTGGAAAAACAACCGTTGTGAACCAAATACTTAACGAACTTCCTTTGGAAGAAGTAGGTATTATTTCGCAAGACTCCTACTACAAAGAAACCACCAACTTGAGCTACGAAGAGCGAACCAAAATTAATTTTGACCATCCTAGAGCTATTGATTTTGAATTATTGGTTCAACATTTAAGAGAATTAAAAAAATGGAATGCAATCCAACAACCAGTATATTCGTTTGTTACGCACAATCGTACTGAAGATACGGTGCTTACCCATCCAAGAAAAGTGATGATTGTTGAAGGGATTTTGATTTTAACCAATGCAGAACTTCGTGAATTATGCGATATCAAAGTGTTTGTACATGCTGATTCGGACGAACGATTGATAAGAAGAATCAAAAGAGATATTGCCGAAAGAGGAAGAGATTTGAATGAAGTTCTCAATCGTTACCAAACTACCTTAAAACCTATGCACGAGCAATTTATTGAACCAACCAAAGCTTTTGCAGATATCATTATACCTAACGATAAGTACAATACTGTTGCGGTTGACATTGTAAGAACCGTAATTAACCAAAGAATTTTATAATGATTGGTAAATTATCTAACCGCATCAAAAGCAATCCTATAGGCAAATATATTTGGAACAAGTATGCACTTATTTTCTTAGTGTTTGCTATATGGATGTTATTTTTAGACAATTATTCTTATTTGGAACATCGAGTATTGGACCAAAAAATTGATGAATTGGAAACTAATAAACAATTTTATAAATCTGAAATTAAAAAAGATTGTTTACAAATCAAAAAGCTTAAAAATATTAATGAAGTAGAGCGATATGCTCGTGAAAAATATTACATGAAACGTGAAAATGAAGTTATTTATATCATTGAAAGTGATACTATTAAAAAATAAAATAACTCTCGAATCAATTTGTTTTAATTTTATCAAAACATTCGAAAGGATTTAAAAACGAACTAATGAAAGTGCAATCGTTACATTTTTCAGAATTTGAAGCAGTTTCTGCCAAACAATGGAAACAAAAAATCCAAATGGAGCTCAAAGGGCTTGATTACAACGACACTTTGGTATGGGAAAGTTTGGAGGGAATTAAAGTAAAGCCTTTTTATGATGCGGAAGATTTACAAAATGCCTATCATATTCCAGTAAAAGAAAAGTCCTTTCAAATAAGAGAAACCATCTATGTAAAAGAAGTTGCTATTTCCAACACCAATGCTAAAGAAAAATTTTCTAAAGGAGCCCAAATAATAAGATTTGTAATCCCAAATCATGAGACTTCATTAACGGATTTGTTTCATGAAATTACATACCAAACCATAGTAATCAAGCCGTTGTTTTTAGATGCGTCTTTTATTGAAAATTGTTTGGAATTAGGAAAAAAACAAAATATTTCCATCTCTTTTGAAATGGATGCCATCGGCCATTTAATGGAAGATGGCAATTGGTTTGTAAACCAAAAGAAAGACTTTGAAGCGTTAGAAAAAATTTCCTTTTTGGTTAACACTTCCTTTTTGTGCATACAAAATCGCTTGCTACAAAATGCAGGAGCTAATTGTATCCAACAAATAACTTATGGAATATTACATTTGGCAGTGTATTGGGAAAAAGGAATTTCATTACACCAAAACATTACTTGGGAAGTTGGTATTGGAAGTAATTACTTTTTTGAAATTGCCAAACTCAGAAGTATCCAATTGCTATTTGAAAACACCAAAGTTTTGTATGGTGCTTCTGCCAATTTGCAATTGGTTGCTATCCCATCTACCAGAAATAAAACCATTTACGATTATAACGTGAACATGCTCCGAACCACCAACGAGTGTATGAGTGCCATCATTGGTAGAGCTCACGTGGTAGAAAATTTACCCTACGATGCCATTTACCATAAAAACAATTCTTTTGGAGATCGCATTGCACGAAATCAATTACTTATCATGAAACATGAAGCTTATTTAGACCAAAATTTGAATGCTGCAGATGGCAGTTATTTTATAGAAAATATCACCAAACAAATGGTAGATAAATCTTTAGAATTGGTACATAAAATTGATGCGGAGGGTGGATTGATTACCCAGTTGGTGGAAGGAACCATTCAAAGGAAAATCAAAGAAAATGCCGACAAAGAACAAGAATGGTTAGATACCGGAAAATTCGTGTTGATTGGCACTACCAAATATCCGAATCCGAAAGACCAAATGAAAAACGATTTGGAATTGTATCCGTTTGTAAAACAAAATCCAAGAAAAACCTTAATAGTACCAATCATTCCAAGAAGATTAGCGGAAGGCATAGAACAAAATAGATTGGAAAAAGAAAACACTAACAATACATAACTACTATTACCTATGCCAAGCAAATTACAACAACTTAAGATAAACCAAACTACTGATTACAAACCTTCTACCAAGGAATATTTAACAGCAGAAGGAATTACTTTTCAAGAAGTGCACCACAAAACCGACTTAAAAGAAAATAAACACTTGGATTTTGGTGCAGGATTTGCCCCAAATTTACGTGGACCTTACACTACCATGTATGTCCGAAAACCTTGGACCATTCGTCAGTATGCAGGTTTTTCAACAGCTGAGGATAGCAATGCGTTTTATCGAAGAAATTTAGCTGCCGGACAAAAAGGACTGTCGGTTGCTTTTGATTTGGCCACCCATCGTGGGTACGATTCGGACCACGAACGTGTGGTTGGAGATGTAGGAAAGGCTGGAGTTGCCATTGATACGGTAGAAGACATGAAAATTTTGTTTGATCAAATTCCTCTTGATCAAATGTCGGTTTCTATGACCATGAATGGAGCGGTTTTGCCTATTTTGGCTTTTTATATAGTGGCTGCAATGGAACAAGGTGTTGCTTTAGAACAACTTTCTGGCACCATTCAAAATGATATATTAAAGGAGTTTATGGTTCGTAACACCTACATCTACCCTCCTACTCCTTCGATGAAGATTATTGCAGATATATTTGCCTATACTTCCAAATACATGCCTAAGTTTAATTCTATTTCCATTAGTGGTTATCACATGCAAGAAGCTGGAGCAACTGCGGACATTGAATTGGCTTATACCTTGGCTGACGGACTGGAATACCTCAGAACAGGTATTGCAGCCGGAATGTCGGTGGATAGTTTTGCTCCACGACTTTCCTTTTTCTGGGCTATTGGAATGAACCATTTTATGGAGATTGCCAAAATGAGAGCAGGTAGACTTTTATGGGCAAAATTGGTGAAAAGCTTTGATGCAAAAGATGAAAAATCGTTGGCTTTAAGAACCCATTGCCAAACCAGTGGATGGAGTTTAACCGAACAAGACCCATTTAACAATGTGGCTCGTACTTGCATAGAGGCTTCAGCAGCTGCTTTTGGTGGAACTCAATCGTTACATACCAATGCTTTGGATGAAGCCATTGCCCTACCAACAGATTTTTCTGCTCGAATTGCCCGAAATACACAGTTATTTTTACAAGAAGAAACCCAAATTTGCAGAACGGTTGACCCATGGGGAGGAAGTTTTTACGTGGAATACCTTACCGAGCAAATATCCAACAAAGCTTGGGAACACATCCAAGAAATTGAAAGTTTTGGAGGGATGACCAAAGCCATTGAACAAGGCATTCCGAAAATGCGAATTGAAGAAGCGGCTGCCAGAAAACAAGCAAGAATAGATAGTGGTCAAGATATAATTGTTGGGGTTAATCAATTCAGATTAGAGGAAGAAGATCCATTGAGTATTTTAGAAGTCGACAACCAAAAGGTGCGAGAGCAACAAGTAAAACGCTTGCAAGAAATTAAAGCCCGCAGAAACCAAGAAGCAGTAGATTCCGCATTGGCACAATTAACCCAAACTGCCAAAGATGGCAAAGAAAATTTACTACATTTGGCTGTAGAAGCAGCCAAGGTACGAGCAACTTTGGGTGAAATAAGTGATGCTTTAGAAAGTATTTTTGGTAGATATCGAGCCACCATTCAAAGTTTTAGTGGTGTTTATAGCAAAGAAATGAAACAAGACCAAACTTTTGAAAAAGCCAAAGAATTGGCTGACAAATTTGCTTTTCAAGAAGGCAGAAGACCTCGAATTATGATTGCAAAGATGGGACAAGATGGTCACGATAGAGGAGCAAAAGTAGTAGCAACCGGATATGCAGATGTTGGTTTTGATGTGGATATCGGACCACTTTTTCAAACACCTGCAGAAGTGGCCAAACAAGCCATAGAAAACGATGTTCATATTTTGGGAGTATCTTCTTTAGCTGCAGGTCACAAGACATTAGTGCCTCAAGTAATAGAAGAACTTAAAAAATTAGGGAGAGAAGATATTTTAGTTGTAGTTGGTGGGGTAATTCCGAAACAAGATTATGCCTTTTTATTGGAAGCCGGTGCAGCAGCAATTTATGGTCCGGGAACCAAAATTAGTGAAGCTGCAATTGAAATATTGCAATTCTTTTTAGAGGAGTAATAGATTTATTAAATGATTTTTCTATGGATAACTATAAACTTTTCATTCATCCATAAATAAATTTGTACTTAGCATATATAATTTTTAAATATCGTGGCACTACTTTTGTGTTAGAGTTTGTATTAAAAACCTTACTTTAACCAATTGTTTTGTATGAAAAAAGTTATTCTTTGCTGCCTTATTTTTTGTTCATTTTCACTTTATTCTCATCAATTCGAGGTTGGTGTTTCATCAGGAACTGGTTTTGCTTACCTCATTGAGAATGCAGAAAACAATGTAAACATAAGTTACCATGCCCCATTAGTGATTTCTTCTTCTTTAAAATACATTCCGAAAAATTCCAACATTGGAATAAAATTCACCTACAAATACTTAGATGCCAAAATGCATGGGATAGATTGGCAATTTGGTTTTAACAATGGGGAGACATTTCAAGGGAGTGTAGAAAACAGAACATTTATCTTAGGAATAGAATATCTTAAAGAAGTTAAAAAAATAAATATTGGTTACCATATAGGAATTGGGCAAACCAACGAAAGAATCAATTTTGATGAAAGAGGAACCGCCAAAGTAGAAAACAGTTTTATGGTTTTAAATTTTGGTGGTTTGGTATAATATGTTATTAATGATAAAGTGTCTTTAAGTTTAGAACCTAGTTTACTTTGGAATGACCCAATTAAAAGTTTATCTAACTACTACCGTCTTGCAGGTGAAGATGTTCATTTGCTGCTTCAATTAGGATTTAGGTATAAAATTATGTAGTTGATTACATTATATAATAAAAAGAGTTGATTTGCAACTCTTTTTATTAAACAACTGGTTTTAAATCTCAGCTTCTTTTAGTTTTTCGGTATTGGCAACCAATTGAAGTTCGTCAATCACCTTTTGGATGTTTCCGTTCATCACTCCATCCAAATCGTATAAAGTTAATCCAATTCGATGGTCGGTAACCCTACCTTGAGGATAGTTGTAAGTTCTAATTTTTGCAGAACGGTCGCCACTGCTTACTTGCGAGTTACGTTTTTTGGCATCCTCTTCTTGCTTTTTAGCCAATTCCATTTCGTACAAACGAGAACGAAGTACCGAAAGAGCCTTGTCTTTGTTCTTGTGCTGCGATTTTTCATCTTGGCACTGTGCTACCAATCCGGTTGGAATGTGCGTCATACGAACAGCTGATTTGGTAGTGTTTACCGACTGCCCACCAGGACCTGACGAACAAAACAAATCAATTCGAACATCGTTCATATCAATATGCACATCAAACTCCTCTGCTTCTGGTAACACCATTACCGTAGCGGCTGAAGTATGCACTCTTCCTTGGGTTTCGGTTTGTGGGACACGTTGCACACGATGCACCCCAGCTTCAAATTTTAATGTACCGTATACATCTTCTCCGGTAACTTCAAAAATAATTTCTTTGTAGCCACCTGCAGTTCCTTCATTCAAGTCTACAACAGAAGTTCTCCATCCTTTGCTTTCGCAGTATTTGGTATACATTCTGTACAAATCACCAGCAAAAATAGAAGCCTCATCCCCACCCGTACCAGCACGAATTTCTACCATCACGTTTTTGGCATCCTCAGGGTCTTTCGGTATCAACAAAAATTTGATTTCTTCCTCTAATTCTGGTAACTGTGCTTTGGCTTCTTCCAATTGTATTTGTGCCATTTCTACCATTTCCTTGTCAGAACCATCTTGAATAATTTCATTGGCTTCGTCAATGTTTGCCATTAACTTAAGGTAAACTTCACCAGTATCTACAATCTTTTTTAAAGATTTGTATTCTTGGTTTAATTGCACATATCTTTTTTGGTCTGCTATCACATCTGGTTGGATGATCAAATCAGCTATTTCGTCAAATTTCTGTTTTACGATAAGAATTCTATCTGTCATAATTCATTTTGAAAAGGTGTGCAAAATTACACATTTTTACCCATTTTGCACCAACTATTTTCTTTTGAAAATTCGGGTTACCATTTGGGTTAAATCCTCCAATTTTTCTAGGTTTTCGGTAAAAGTATCCAATGCACCAGGGTTTTTTAAATCCATTCCGGTACCACCAGTAATGTTTTGTAATGGATATATTAACAAGGAATTAATGTGTTGAAAATACTTGTTTAAATAATTCGGAATATTTTGCATCGTGGCATTATAAGAAATTTGTTGTTTTCTGCTCATTACTACTACCAAACAATCGTTTTTAGAGATATCTCTAGAAATAATCAAGAAATCCTCCCAATCAGTAAACTCATGAAAACTTGCTTCGATGCTGTTTTTGGCATGTACTTCTTTTAAGATAGATAAGGTAGAAGGCGATGCATAAAACTCTATTTTTGCTCCGGTATTTTTACCTAAATTCCACATTTTAAGCAACCAAAACGGAAATCCAATTTCTCTTTCTGCCTTTTCCGGAATCAACACCAAATATTTTTTTAAGGTTGCAATGGGTTGTACAGAGTTTGCAATAAACGTGGTGGTTTGGCATTTACTTAAAATAGAATCGGTAACCGGTCCAAACATACTGTTTCCTTGTCCAAATTTTTCAGTTTGCCCAAGTATGATGTCTGTAATCTTTTTCTCTTTTACTACGCCTAAAATACCATTAACCACATTCAAATCAAAACGCAAAACCGAATGTAATTGGTTATCGGTTGCCGATGCTACTACAGCAGCACGCTCGATGATTTTATTGGCTTTGGTTTCTTCTTTGCTTCCTCCTACATTGTTATTTACTACGTTTAAAGCAAACAAACCTGACTTGTTTTTCTTTGATTTCATGGTAACTGCTAGGTTGACTAACTCGTCTACCGTTTCGGTACTCTTCATCGGAATTAAAATCTTTTCTTCTTCTTCCTGAAGGTTGTCGGTATCGTTATCCTCCTCTTCTTCTTCCTCTAATAAAGCCAAATTGTAAGCTCCTTTTTGTGCTACAAACGACGCAATGGTACAAGTTACCAATATCATTAAAATGGTACCATTCAACACGTTTTCATTCAACAATCTGGATGGGACTTTAATTTCAGCTACTTTACTGTCTTTAAAAACTAATTTTGTTTTGTTGGTAAGCACTATTTCTTCGTTTATAATCTCTCCATTTAATGCAGCTTTACAACCAACCATCGGTCTGCCTAAATTACTTAAAGTAATAAACTTTAACGATTCGTTTTTATCGGTCAATACCATTCTGTTTTTTAAGTGAATGTCTTTAACCACTTGGGTATTTTCATAACCGGTTACTATGTTGTAACCTACCAAAACTGCCGCTAAGGTTGCTGCTGCTTGTGCGTTACTCAAACCAAAAATCAACCTTCTTTCATCGGTATTAAAACCATATATTTTTTGGGTTAAATAAGCCGGAATATATTTTCCAAGCATTGCGGTAACGGTCATAAAGCCGGCAACTATTAAAGTATCGTAATCTTTGATAAAAGCTCTGTAATCGATCAACATCCCAACTCCAATCAAAAAGAACGGAATAAACATGGCATTACCCACAAATTCAATTCTGTTCATTAAAGGAGAAGTGTGTGGGATGAGTCGATTTAAAGCCAATCCGGCTAAGAATGCCCCAATAATCGCTTCTACCCCTGCTAATTCCGCAAAAGTGCATCCTAAAAATACCATCGCTAGTACAAAAATGTATTGCGAAATATTGTCGTCAAATCGTTTAAAAAACCATCTTCCAATAATTGGAAATAATATCATTACCACTGCTGCGAACAGAACAACCGACACCCCTAAGCGAATCCAAAATTCTCTATTGATCTCCCCTACTTGCATTCCTGCAATTACAGCCAACACCAAAAGTGCAAGGGTATCTGTAATCATGGTGCCACCAACCGTAATGTTAACCGCTTTGTTTTTGGCAATACCAAGTTTACTCACCAAAGGATAAGCAATCAAGGTATGAGAAGCAAACATACTAGCCAATAAGATGGAAGTTGGCCAACTAAAATTGAGCAAGTAATAAGAGCCAAAAGTCCCAAGGGTCATAGGAATACTAAAAGTTAACAATCCAAACACCAAACTTTTGGTGCTATTTTTTTTGAATTCGTTCAAATCTATTTCCAAACCTGCCAAAAACATGATGTATTGCAAGCCTACTGTACCAAATAAAATGATACTCATATCGCGAGCAATTAAATTAAAACCGTTTGGCCCAATTACAGCACCAGCAATAATTAACCCTATCAAATGTGGAATTCGAAACTTGTTCAACACGATAGGTGCAAACAAGATGATAAACAAAATTAACGAAAAAAGTAATACCGGATTTTTTAGTGGCAACGTAAAGTCGATACCAAGTAATGGAATGATAGGCATAAAATTGTTTTTTTCAAAAATAAAAAAAACCTTTGGTTTGAACACTAAAGAATTATAAAAGTGAAAATATATAGTAGTATTATTATTTAGCAGAATAAACCTTTTTCAAAGAAAAATAGGAAACTATACCAATACCATCCCTTGCAAACTTTTTGCAAAAGTTTAGGGATTTTTTTATACCAAAAAATACGGAAGCAAGCTTCTATTTTTTAACCTACTATTTCTTTTGGAATACTGGATTACTTCGTGATCCAGAGATGGGGAAACGATGCCAATACCATCCCTTGCAAACGTTTTGCAAATGTTTGGGCATTTTTTATACCAAATAACAAGAAAGCAAGCTTCTATTTTTTAACCTACTATTTCTTTTGGAATACTGGATTACTTCGTGATCCAGAGATGGGGAAACGATACCAATACCATCCCTTGCAAACTTTTTGCAAAAGTTTGAGTATTTTTTTAAACCAAAAAATACGGAAGCAAGCTTCCATTTTTTGGTTTAAAAAAATCCCTTGAGCAAAGCTCAAAGGATTTAATTGTCGGGATGACTGGATTCGAACCAGCGACCCCTAGCACCCCATGCTAGTACGCTACCAGGCTGCGCTACATCCCGAAAAATGGTAGGCAAAAATAGAAGAAAAATAAGCGATAACAAATATTCCTAAAAATTATTTTGGTTTGGATTTTTGGTGTTAAATTTGTACACCTATGCAAAAAAACATCAACATACTTAACAAGCGAGCCAAATTTGATTATGAAATTCTGGACAAATACGAAGCTGGGATAGTACTAACCGGAACGGAAATCAAATCGATTCGCTTAGGAAAAGCCTCTATAGCAGAAAGCTTTTGCGAATTCCATAACAGTGAGCTTTTTGTAATTAATTCACACATCGAAGAGTATTTGTACGGAACACAATTTAACCACAAGACAAAAAGTGACCGCAAATTGTTGTTGCAAAAACGAGAACTTCGAAAATTAGAAAAAGATGCACAAAACAAAGGTTTGACCATTGTCCCATTGCGTTTATTTACCAACGAAAAAGGTTTGGCTAAGTTAGAGATCGCTTTGTGTAGAGGCAAGAAAAACTACGACAAACGAGAAACCATCAAAGACCGCGATAACAAAAGAGATTTAGATAGGATTAAGAAGAAATTTTAGTTTTTATTTTCTAATAAAGGCACAAATTTAAAATTCCCAAATTCATGCTTCACAAATTTCCGTTCACTCTCTCTTACCAACAAGGTCATGATTTGCTCCTCATTCCCTATTGGAATTACCAATCTGCCTCCTATTTTAAGTTGACTTAACAAAGCTTTCGGAATTTCTGGAGCTCCGGCAGTAACCAAAATTCTATCAAAAGGTGCAAAAGATGGCAACCCTTTGTAACCGTCACCAAAAGTGAGATGTTTGGCTCGATATCCTAAATTAGGCAACAATAGAGAGGTTTTTTTAAACAATTCATTTTGTCGTTCTACACTGTATACTTGACAACCAAGTGCGACTAAAACAGCGGTTTGATAGCCCGATCCTGTTCCGATTTCTAAAACTTTGTGTCCTTTGTTCACTTCCAACAATTGCGTTTGAAATGCTACTGTAAA
>CAZAHJ010000063.1:0-10781 GCA_964485115.1 uncultured Flavobacterium sp. | reverse complement strand
ATAGCGACTTTTTAAATCAGAAAACAAATTTTTTAAACAGATTTTTGAAAGGAAAATGATAACTCCCTTGTTCAACAAGTAGTTAAACATTGAAGATTTATTTGGTAATGATAAAAGGGCTTGATAATATATACTACAAAAGGCATAATTGCTATATATTTGCACGCAAATTTAATGAATCATGATTGAGTTAATTTTTCCTGACGGAAACAAAAGAAGTTACGAAAAAGGAATTACAGCAATTGATGTTGCGAAAAGTATTAGTGAAGGCTTGGCAAGAAATGTATTGTCTGCTTTATTTAATAATAATATCATTGAAACTGTAACGGAAATTCACGAAAGCGGAACCATTCAATTTTTTACATGGAATGATATAGAAGGAAAAAAAGCATTTTGGCACTCTACTTCGCATGTCACAGCACAAGCTATTCAAGAGTTGTACCCTGGAGTTAAATTAACAATAGGCCCTGCTATTGACAATGGTTTTTACTATGATATAGACTTTAATGGACAAAGTATTACAGATAAAGACTTTGAAAAAATAGAAAAAAGAGTTTTAGAAATTGCTAAAGAGAACCATCTTTTTAAAATGAGAAGTGCAACAAAAGCAGATGCTTTGGCATTTTATCAATCAGAAAACAATCCTTATAAAGTAGAACTGATTGAAAACTTGGAAGATGGCACCATTACTTTTTGCGACCATTCCACTTTTACCGACTTGTGCAGAGGTGGTCATATTCCAAATACTGGATTAATTAAAGCGGTTAAAATTTTAAATATTGCAGGAGCTTATTGGAGAGGTGATGAAAAAAACAAACAGCTAACCCGAGTGTATGGGATATCATTTCCAAAACAAAAAGATTTAACCGACTATTTAAATCTTTTAGAGGAGGCCAAAAAGAGAGACCACAGAAAACTAGGTAAGGAATTAGAATTATTTACTTTTTCAGCTAAAGTTGGACAAGGTTTACCTTTGTGGCTACCAAAAGGTGCAGCATTGCGTGAGAGATTGGAAAACTTTTTGAAAAAAGCCCAGAAGAAAGCTGGATACGAACAAGTAGTAACACCGCATATTGGGCAAAAAGAATTATATGTTTGTTCAGGTCACTATGCAAAATATGGGGCGGATAGCTTTCAACCAATTCATACTCCTGCAGAAGGGGAAGAATTCTTATTAAAACCAATGAATTGTCCGCACCATTGCGAAATTTACAACAGCAGGCCTTGGAGTTACAAAGACCTTCCGAAGAGATATGCTGAATTTGGTACGGTTTATAGATATGAGCAAAGTGGAGAATTACACGGACTTACCAGAGTAAGAGGATTTACCCAAGATGATGCACATATTTTTTGTACACCTGATCAATTAGATAGTGAATTTAAAAAGGTAATTGATTTGGTATTATACGTTTTTGGTTCTTTAGGATTTGAGAATTTTACTGCACAAATTTCTTTAAGAGATAAAGAAAATAAAGAAAAGTACATAGGCTCTGAGGAAAATTGGGTAAAAGCTGAAAATGCCATTATCAACGCTGCGAAAGATAAAGACTTAAATACTGTGATAGAATATGGAGAGGCAGCATTTTATGGACCGAAGTTAGACTTTATGGTAAAAGATGCCTTGGGAAGATCGTGGCAATTAGGAACCATTCAAGTAGATTATAACTTGCCGGAAAGATTTGAGCTAACTTATAAAGGAAGTGATAATGAATTACACAGACCTGTGATGATTCACCGTGCTCCTTTTGGATCGATGGAAAGATTTATTGCAATTTTGTTAGAACATACCGCAGGAAATTTCCCACTTTGGTTGATGCCGGAACAAGTTATCATTTTGAGTTTGAGTGAAAAATATGAAAATTATGCTCAAAAAGTTTTAAAATTGTTAGAAAATAACGAAATTCGCGGCCTTGTAGATAATAGAAACGAAACGATTGGTAAAAAAATTCGCGAAGCAGAATTAAAAAAGATACCATTTATGTTGATTGTAGGGGAAGAAGAAGAAAAAAACCAAACAGTTTCGGTTCGATTTAAAAATAGAGAGAACAAAGAACAAACCTCTTTAAATATTGAAGCGTTTATTGCTTTAGTTCAAGAAGAAGTTCAAGAAACAGAAAAAGAATTTATTGTTTAACCAAAACTTTTAAGTCATAGCAATTAGAAACAACCACAGGAATGCTCCCAGAGAGCCCAAAAAAGATGCTCACAGAACCAACCAAGGAATTAGAACTCCTGAAGTTCGATTAGTAGGTGATAATGTAGAACCTGGGATTTATAAAATTACCGAAGCTTTGAGATTAGCTCAAGAGTTGGAGGTAGATTTGGTGGAAATTTCTCCAAATGCGGAGCCACCTGTTTGCAAATTGATGGATTATGGCAAGTTTTTGTATCAACAAAAAAAGAGAGAAAAAGAACTTAAAGCCAAATCAAGTCAGATTGTAGTTAAAGAAATTCGTTTCGGACCTCAAACAGATGAGCACGATTACGAATTCAAAAAGAAAAATGCGGTTAAGTTTTTAAGCGAAGGTGCTAAATTAAAAGCATTTGTGTTTTTTAAAGGCCGTTCAATTATCTACAAAGAACAAGGACAAATCTTGTTGTTAAGGCTAGCGCAAGACTTGGAAGATTATGGAAAAGTAGAGTCGATGCCAGTGTTAGAAGGGAAACGTATGATTATGTTTATCGCTCCAAAGAAGAAAAAATAAGTTGAAGTTGAATATCTATAAAATTGGTAAATTATGCCTAAAATGAAAACCAAATCCAGTGCAAAGAAACGATTCAAAGTAACCGGTTCTGGATTAATCAAAAGAAAGCACGCTTACAAAAGCCACATCTTAACTAAGAAATCTAAGAAAAGAAAGTTGGCTTTAACTCACGCTACTTTAGTTCATCCATCGGATGAAAAAAGCGTAAAAGAGCAATTGAGAATTATTTAATTTAAGTTTAATTCTCCGGTTAAAACAATTCATAACCCTGTAATAGAGCAAGTAAGTACTTTGAAACAATAAGTCGCCTACTACAAAAAAATTAAAAATTATGCCAAGATCAGTAAACTCTGTAGCTAAAAGAGCTAGAAGAAAAAAATTAATGAAACAAGCCAAAGGTTTCTTTGGCAGACGTAAAAACGTTTGGACGGTAGCTAAAAATGCTGTTGAAAAAGCAATGCAATACGCTTACCGTGATAGAAAACAGAAAAAGAGAAACTTCCGTTCCTTATGGATTATGCGTATTAACGCAGGTGCAAGATTGGAAGGAATGTCGTATTCACAATTTATGGGTAAAGTAAAAGCTAATGGTATCGAATTGAACAGAAAAGTTCTTGCAGATTTAGCTATGAATCACCCAGAAGCTTTTAAAGCAATTGTGAGTCAAGTAAAAAAATAAACGTTTGTACAACTAAGATATTCAACTAAAACAAAAAAACTCCCGAAATTCGGGAGTTTTTTATTGACATAACACACCGGCTTAAGGGACTTTTGCAGTAACAGTACCCCCTTTTACACTTGAAAAAGTAACCTTAGCACCAGAAGGATTCTCAGAAACTATCCATCTCACTTTTTCATGATCCATCCCTCCTACCTTACTAATTTCTATTTTTTCAGGGTGGTATTTTTGTTCAGTAAACAAATTCAAATCTTCGTTTTGCACAGTCATCCCAGCAATTACTTTTACACCTGACAAAATAAAATGATTTGGTCGTTCAATTTTGTTTTTTACATCAAAACTTGAGTGGGTAGGTATTACTCTTTGGTTCATTACTATAGCAGTAACTGCATACAAATTACCTTCTAACTTGGTTGTTTTTACTTCAACTATTTCTAATTTAGGAGTTTGATAAGCATGATAAATAGTAAAAGCCATGTTGCGATGTGCATCTTCTTGCAACATAAAGCCTGGGTGGTTCCGAATGTAGTTCTTTTTAGGACCTCCAATTTCGATATCCCCAAATTGTGGATGCTTGAATGGTTTCCATTCTACGTAAGCATCGCCAAACAACAAATATTTGTCAAACTGATTAAATTCATCATTTTCCCATCTGGACCAACCTTGACTTTTTTGGTTAAATAACTTATAGGAAGTCATCAACTCATTGCTAAAGGTAAAAATACCTCTTGTTAAAGCCAAAAAGTCAATTTCACCACCATAAACGGTGTATAAATCTTTGTACAACACAAAATAATCATATCCCGGTATAATTTTTTCTCCCAATTTCCCAATCACATCATAGGCTTCTTTATCAGACCTGTCTATTAAAGCATCATCTTCGGCTGCACCTGGAGCTCTTAAAAACATTCCACCATAGTTGTGGTAACTTTGTGCTCCAGCTATATTAGGATGCTTCACAATAAAGTCTTTTACCGCTCTGGTTTCCGGCAAAGTTCCAGGATAATATAATGCTCCGTTTTGCACATAATTTGGTTGCCAATTCCATGCCCAATCTCTGTTAGGATCATAAGTGCCTTCCATATCTTCATTTACCAATCCATCTCCATCATTATCGATTCCTTCATACCCTAACATTTCATATTCCCCTTGTTCGTCTCCTCTTACTTGATACATTCTGGTAGGAAATTTTTGATCTTGTTTAAACCTTCCAGTTTTAGATTTTCTTCGCATCATCACAATATTTCCATCGCCATCTAAATCATCTAGTTTGTCCTCATTTATCAAGCCGTCTCCATCATTATCAAAAGGACGTTGCCCTGTTCTGGATGAATTTGCGTTATTGGCTTCGTACAAAAACTTTTCTCTAGAATCCGGACTTATGGTTGGTAATATGTAAAAAATTTTATCTTTTAACAACTGGTTGATGAATTTGATGGTGTAAAAATTTTCAGCCAAATACCAAGCGGTGTACATTGGAATTTCTACACCTTGAAGTTCGTTGGCATGGATGCCTCCATCAATATAAAAACCAGGTTTTTCATTAGGCTTTCCGGTTTTGTAATCGGTGATCTTTAAAGCCCAAATATCTCTTCCTTCAAATGATTTTCCGATAGACTCTACCTGCACTAATTCTGGATAAGCTTTGGCCAAATCTTTACAAAATTGGGTAATTTGTTTATAATCGTGGTACCTATCCCACGACATTTTTACCTTTGGATTAGAAGGTGAGCCAATGGCTCTCATTCCGGTTAAATCTTCAGGAGCAATTTGAGCAAACCCAATCCCGAATGATAAAATTAAAAAGTAGGTATATAATTTTTTCATTTTGTCTTATTTTATATCAAGGGTAATATTAGAAACTCCTGTAGTTGCACAGCCAGACTGAATGGTTATTTTGCCACTTCCTTGCACCAACCAAGTTAACTCGTAAGATTCGTTTGGTTGTAAGGCTGCATGCAAATCGATTTTTTTACCAGCAATTCTTTTTTGATTTCCTTGCAAAACCAATTCAGTTTTTACTTTAGAGGTAAATCCAACCTTATCTCCTAATTCCGCATAAGATGGCAATAAGCCTTTATTGGTAATGGTTACCGTGATTCTAAATAAATTATTGTCTAACTTTACTACCTTTTGATTCGTAATTAAAGTGGTTGGTAGCCAATCAAAATACTTTAGTAAGAATACCGAAGTTTCCTCCATCGATTTTTCTAAATAAGAATATGGAGGATTCCACATGGCATAAGGAGCAATCCCCCCTACTTCTACTTTTTTACCTGGAAAGTCAGGATGATTTACTAAAGTCCAATTAACAAATTGATTAATTAGCTTTTCTTGATCCATCCACTTTAAAAAGATTTTTTCAGCAGATTCTGTTTTCTTTTCCATTTTAACATCTTTCCCTTTGGTGGTATCTTTTGCAATATTAGGATACCAACCCGGATGGGCAAAGCTAAATTTACCAGAGTGATAGTACATGGTTGCTGAAAAACTTCCTTTAGAGATGGCTAATTTGGTGGTTTCTTTTGTTTTATAGGATTCGTTAAAACCTTTGGAAACTTGTTCTTGTACTTTCACATCTTTTTCTAACCAACTTCTCACAATTCGTTGGGTTGCAGTTTTGGCATCGTACTTATATGCCTCAGACAGATTATTTTGTAAAGCAAAGTGAAAAACCGAATGAATGTTGGGTTTTGACATTACAAAATCCATGATGGCTCTTGTTTCTGGTTCGGAAACAGCATAAATTCCGGAACCTTTTTCAAAAACCGGATAATCAAAAGCAAAGTTTTTATCGATAATTACTCCATCTGAAGCATCCTCATTAAAGATTCCATTTTTATTGTTATCTATACCTTCAGTGAATAATTTGTGGGTCCCCACTTGATTTTTAGAAGCATCTGCAAGTGCCATCAATCTAGCATCTTCAGCATCAATAATGTAATTTCCTGAGGCATCTTCCACACGCATCATGGTAATCATACCATCTTTATTTAAATCTTCCAATGGATCATCGCCTATTACACCATTTCTGTTGTCATCAGAAGCAAAATCATTACCTCGCTTTTCCTGTTTTAATTTCTGAAAATAAGCAACATATGCATCTGGATTTCCAACCAATAAAAAGTACGCAGTTTTATTGGCCATTAAAGTTTTAAAATTTGGAGATAGCACCAATTTTTGCATCCATAAAAAATTGGATTGTACTCCAGCAGGATGATTGCCATCTAATCCAGAAACAAATAAAATTGAAGGTTGGTTTTCAGCTCCAAATCGGGCAACCCAAAGATCTCTTCCTCCTCTGCTCTTTCCAATACTTGATAAATTTCCTTGGTTTGCTTTGATTAAGTTTTGTAAGTTTTGTTGGACTTGTTCGAGTGTTAAATAATTCTTGGTGTCTTGACCATAAGAATGAATGACAATCAAAAAAAACAACACCAAAAACAAAGAATAGTTTTTCAGATTCATAATTATTTGTTTAGTTAGAATGCACTAAAGTATAAATTCAATTAAATATAATCGTTAAAAAAATACCAATAATGAATTTCTATACACTTGCTAAGTAATTCATACCTTTGTTTGGTCTTAAAAATTCAATTATATGCGAATTTGCATTATCAATGGCCCGAATTTAAATTTATTAGGTAAAAGAGAGCCCGAAATTTATGGAGTTACATCATTTGAAGCATATCTTTCACAACTTCAAAAAAAATATCCCGATATTACTATCGATTATTATCAAGATAATGTAGAAGGAGAAATCATCAATTTGTTGCATCGTGCAAATCAAAATTATGATGGTATTTTATTAAATGCCGGAGCTTATACACATACTTCTGTAGGAATTGGAGATGCTGTAAAAGCAATACAAACACCAGTAGTGGAAATTCACATCAGCAATACTTTTTCTCGTGAAACTTTCCGACACCAATCTTTTATTTCTGCAAATGCCAAAGGTGTGATAATTGGTTTTGGTACACAGAGTTACGAATTAGGCTTACAATCCTTTCTCAATTAAAATATTTTGAAAAATATATTTCTACCATTACTAATTTGTTTATTAGGTTTACAAGTTCATGCCCAATTAAAAGGAGTGGTGCAAGACCAAAAACAGAATAAAATCTCTTTTGTCAACATTTATGTAGAGGGCACCTATATTGGCACAACTACCAATGATAAAGGTGCTTTTGAATTACCTTTAAAAGAAGTGAAAGAAAACTTTGTGGTTATATTTCAATGTTTGGGATTTAAAACACAAAAATACAATTTGCAAAAAAGCAATTTACCAAATCAATGGGTGGTGACTTTGGTAGAAGAAGATGTTAGTTTACCAGAGGTAGTAGTCAGCTCAAAAGACAATCCAGCAAATGGAATCATTAAAAAAGCAATTGCATTTAAAGAAAAGAACAAAGAAAAAACCGCAAGATTTACTGCTGATTTTTATTCCAAAGGGATTTTTAAGCTAAAAAATGTTCCTAAAAAGATTCTAGGTCAAGAGGTTGGAGATTTTGGTGGTTCATTAGATTCCACTGGTTCAGGAATTATTTATTTATCGGAGACATTCTCTAAAATTAAATTTGAAAAACCTGACAATTTAAGCGAAACTATTTTGGCAAGTAAAGTAAGCGGAAGAGATAATGGGTATAGTTTTAATACTGCAAGAAGCACTCGCTTTGATTTTTACGACAATACTTTAGATTTTAGTTTGCCAATTATTTCGCCAATTGCAAATCAAGCTTTTCAATATTACACTTTCAAATTAGAAGGAACTTTTTTTACTGCTGATAATCAATTAGTAAATAAAATAAAAGTAATTCCGAAAAGAGATCCAGAGCCTGTTTTTGAAGGATATATTTATATTTTAGAAGATAGTTGGGCTATTTATGCCGTTGATTTGCATTTAAAAGGATATAGAGGAAATAATGAGTTTTTGGAAAATCTAAACATCCAACAAAGTTTTTCTTATAATGCAGAAGAAAATATTTGGGCCAAAAACATCCAAACCTTGGATATTATTGCCGGAGCTTTCGGCATCAAATTTCAAGGAAAATTTCAGCATGTTTTTACCAACTATGTTTTTGTGCCAGCTTTTGAAAAAAATACATTTACCAATCAACTAGTTCGGTTTGAAAAAGAATCGAACAAAAAAGACTTAACCTTTTGGAACAATGAAAGACCAGTACCATTAACTGAGGAGGAAAACAATGATTATGTTATAAAAGACAGTATTCAAAAAATTAGAACTTCAAAACCGTATTTAGATTCCATTGATGCCGTTAAAAATAAATTTAAATGGAATAAAATAATTTCAGGATACACCTATCGAAATAGTTTTAAAGAAAAAAGATTTGGTTACAGAGGAATTAATAAACTTTTACAATTTAATACCGTTCAAGGATGGAATGCAGAAACAGGTTTTTATTACTTTGAAGAAAATGACGAGAAAAACACTTTTAAAACATTTGGTTTAAATTTACAATATGGATTTGCAGATGAAACTTGGAGACCTGTTTTGTATTATCGTGAACGTTTCAATAATATAAATAGAGCTACTATTTACGCAAGTATTGGAAACACAGTACAACAGTTTAATAGTAAAAATCCGATCAAACCAATCATTAATAGTATCATGACTTTGTTTTTGAAAAACAATTTTATGAAATTATATGAAAAAAACTTTATTCAAGTTGGATACCAGGAAGAATTAATTAATGGAATTTATTTTAACGGAAGTATAGAATATGCTCATCGAAAGCCATTGTTTAACAAAACCAATTACAGTTGGAGTACTCGAGATAAAGAATACACTTCCAATAACCCACTAGAACCAGAAAATCAATGGTCATCTGTTATGCAGCCACATCAAATTTTAATTGTAGATACAGAACTTCGATTCAGATTTGGTCAAAAATACATTGAACGACCTGACGCCAAGTTTAATTACCGTAATAACGATTATCCAACTTTTAACATTAATTATCGTAAAGGAATGCTTTCAAATTTTCATAATTATGATTTTGATTACTTAGCTGCTTCTACATTTTATGATAAAACTTTTGGAAACAAAGGTACTTTTGGCATCAACATCAAAACAGGAACTTTTTTTGGAGGTAAAAGTGTAAGTTTTGCTGATTTCAGACATTTTAGAGACAACCAAACCAGAATATCTACAGGCAAACCTAACTATGATACTTTTAACATTGCTCCATTTTATGAATTTAGCACCGGTAATAGATTTTTAGAATTCCATACTGAGCATAATTTTAATGGTTACATCATGAATAAAATACCATTGCTGAGAGCTTTAAAATCGCAACTCGTGTTAGGCTATCACTTTTTAAAAACTCCTACCATGAATCATTATGAAGAATTTACTATTGGCTTAGATAGGCTAGGTTTTGGCAAGTTTAAGTTTTTTAGAGTAGATTATATCAAAGCATTTGAAAACGGAAAAGGAAGAGATGGCGTGGTATTAGGTTTAAAATTCTTAAATGTTTTTGAATAAAAGCACCATTTTATTATAATATTATTTTCAAGTTTAATTTATGTACGTTATTTTAAAATCAAATAACTATCATTTTTGAAATTAACGTTTTAAATATTAATTAAAATCAAAAAAGACTTTACAATTAATTGTAAAGTCTTCATTTTTAAGTATCGAAGACGGGATTTAAACCCAAAATCTCAAGGTTAAGAAAATTTAATAAATCTCATAGGCCCTTATTAAATATGAAGCGTTGACTTTATTTCTTATTTACTTTTATTTTGACCTACCCCATTGCCTTTCTCATTTCATCATAAAAAAATGCAATTTCAAATAAAAAACCCCTAAAATTGGGTTTTTTAGGGGTTTATGTATTTTGTGAAATGGTTCAATTTAAATTTTAGTAAAAGTTACTTCCTCTGTTTCAAATAATGAAAATCGTAATACCATAGTTGTTTCTGTTAAAGATACTATTGTAAAAGCAATAGGAATACTTAATTGACTGGAAGTAATGGTAAGGGTCTGGCCATTTTGCACCCAAGTACCACTAGAAGTTTCGTCAAAGCACTGGTCATATTCATCATAATTTCCATTGCTTTTGATATCTATCCAGCCAAGGTAATCACAAGGTTCATAATTTTCAGGATTAGAATAATTTGTAATTTTCCATTTTCCAACAACAGTCGCATCACTGGAATCACTTGAACAGGAAGAAAAGGTTAAAAAAATAACCGATAAAACTAAATAAATATTTTTTTTTATTTTCATTTTTTATATGTGTTAATATACAAATATAAAAATATCTTTTAATCTAAATAAAAAACTCCTAAAAATAAGATTTTTTAGGAGTTAATGTTTCGTAGCGAGAGAGAGATTTGAACTCTCGACCTCAGGGTTATGAATCCTGCGCTCT
>CAZAHJ010000062.1:0-10982 GCA_964485115.1 uncultured Flavobacterium sp. | reverse complement strand
AGCAAGAGGTTTATTTATTTATTTCAACCAATCACATTTATTTATTCAATCGATTGAAGATTTAATAAAAATTATGTATTATGGGATTCGTTTTGATACTATAGCTATTTTATATATTAATTTAATATTTATTGTAGTTTCTATTTTACCGATAACTAAATTCAGAACATTAAAATTTCAACGAATATTATTGATTTATTATTTTCTAAGTAATTTAGTATGGTATGCAACTAATTTTATCGATTTCATTTATTATGGATTTATATATTCCAGAAGCAATAAAAATATTTTAGAAAGTGTGGAGAATGAAACCAATAAATTACAACTTATTATAAATTTTACTTTTTCTTATTGGTACGTTCTCTTAATATTCTTTATTTGTACTATACTATGGGTGTTCTTATATCGATCGATTCCTTTAAAAAAAGGTTTATATGTATACACTAAAAAAGAATTTTTTTATTCTTTTATTTTTCTTTTTTTAGTATCTCCTGTAATAATTGCTGGGATAAGAGGAGATTTGAAAAAAAGTACCAGACCACTTACTTTGATTGATGCTAATCGCTATGTAAATCACTTAAACCATGCAGATGCTGTTTTAAACACTCCATTTACAATCATAAGAACGTTTAATAAAAACACTTTTCAAAAAAAGGATTGGTTTACAAAAGAGGAGTTACAAGAAATTATAAAGCCAATTAAGCACTATCAAAATTATCCAGAAACAAAACCCAATGTAGTAGTGATTATTTTAGAAAGTTTTGGAAGGGAGTATTTAAGAAGTTTTCAGCACGATCGGGTTTCTAAGAAGTATGAGTCGTACACTCCATTTATCGATTCCTTGGCACAACACAGTTTGATTTTTCGAAATGCATATGCCAACGGATACAAATCCATTCATGCCATGTCGTCTGTTTTGGCAGGCATACCTTCTTTTAAAACTGCCTTTACATCTTCGTCTTATGTAAACCAACCACACCAATCGTTGGTAAGTATTTTAAAAGATAAAGGTTATGAAACTTCTTTTTTTCATGGGGCACCCAATGGCTCGATGGGTTTTTTAGGTTATGCTAATATTTTAGGTTTTGACCATTATTATGGCAAAGATGAGTTTAATAATGATGATGAATTTGATGGTACTTGGGCAATTTGGGACGAGCCTTTTTTTCAGTTTATGAAGCAAAAGTTAAACGAAAAAAAGCAACCATTTTTTGCAACCATGTTTACAGCAAGTTCCCATGAACCGTTTCATTATCCGGAAAAGTATGAAGGAAAATTTCCAAAAGGGCATTTGCAAATACATCCATGTATTGCCTACACAGATTTTAGTTTGAAACAATTTTTTGAAGCTGCCAAAAAAACAGACTGGTACCATAATACTTTGTTTGTATTGGTAGCCGATCACGCCAATGAAGTTTATTACAAAAGATACAATGAAGCCATCAATCGGGCTGCCATTCCAATTTTAATTTTTGATCCAAACAGAAAATGGAAAGGGAAAATTGATGATTTGGCTCAGCAAATAGACATTTACCCAACTATTTTAGATATGATTGGGCATCCAAATCCATTTAGAAGTTGGGGGAGAAGTTTGATTTCTGATAAAAATGCCCCTTTTTCGTTGGTATTTATTAACGATTTGTACATTTTTCAAACTGAAAAAAACATCTTGGTTTTTGATGGAGAAAAAACCATTGGATGGTACAAAATAGAGGACAAGGAGATGAAAAAAAACCTACTTAAAAAAGTAGGTTCTAGTTATTTAGCTACTGAAAAAAAATGCAAAGCGTTTATCCAAGCCTATTACAATAATATTCTAGACAAAGAAATTTAGTTTTCAGCTCTCCATTTATTTTAAAAACCTTTAAGGTTAATTTCATAAAAAAAATGCACTTAAATTCCATAGAAAACTCAGTAACTCTGTGACTCAGCGGTAAAAAAATCAATTTAAGATCAATTTACTGAAATCCAAAAACTAACGGAAGTAAAGATTATTAAGAAATGGGTAAATTAACTATTAATTGTTTTCATTTTGCCCCATCATCATCAAATAGGCTTTTAAAAATCGGTCAATTTCTCCATTCATTACTGCATCCACATCGCTAGTCTCCTCACTAGTTCTTACATCTTTTACCAATTTATATGGATGCATCACGTAGTTTCGAATTTGCGAACCCCATTCAATTTTCATTTTTCCGGCTTCGATTTCCTCTCTTTGGGCCAATTTCTTTTTTAACTCAATTTCATACAATTGCGACTTCAACATTTGCATGGCTCTTTCGCGGTTGTCGTGTTGTGAACGGGTTTCGGAACACGAAATTTGTATTCCCGAAGGTTTGTGGGTTAATTGTACTTTGGTTTCTACCTTGTTTACATTTTGCCCACCAGCACCACTTGAACGAGCAGTGGTAATTTCGATATCTGAAGGGTTTATTTCAATTTCTATGGTATCATCTACCAAAGGATACACGTATACCGAAACAAAGGAAGTATGTCGTTTTGCATTACTATCAAAAGGAGAAATTCGTACCAATCGATGTACGCCATTTTCACCTTTTAAATAGCCAAAAGCAAAATCGCCTTCTATTTCTAAGGTCACTGTTTTTACACCAGCTACATCGCCTTCTTGGAAGTTTAATTCACGTATTTGGTAGCCTTCTTTTTCAGCCCACATCATATACATACGCATCAACATCGAAGCCCAATCACAACTTTCGGTCCCTCCAGCACCAGCCGTAATTTGCAATACCGCACTTAGGTTATCGCCTTCTTCCGATAACATATTTTTAAATTCGATGTTTTCGAGTAAGGTTATTAATTCTTGGTGGTGGGTGTCCACTTCTTCCTCGGAAACCTCTCCTTCTTTGTAAAATTCAATTAGAAGTTGTAATTCTTCATATAAATTCAACAGTTTTTGGTAGTCATCTACCCATTTTTTTTTGGATTTCAGAATCTTTACAATCACTTCTGCTTCTTTTGGATTGTTCCAAAAGTCAGGAGAGAAAGTCTTTTCTTCTTCGTTTGCTATTTCAATCAATTTCTGATCGATGTCAAAGATACCTCCTTAACGCACCAAGGCGATCCATGAGGTCTTTCATCTGTTCGGTGTGGACCATAATTATTTTGTATTTTTGAGTCGCAAATATACGTGTTACTTTTTTGTTATGGAAATCAATTTGATTAGCGATACCGTTACTCGACCAACAGAAGGAATGTTGCAAGCCATGATGCAGGCCAAAGTAGGAGATGATGTGTTTAAGCAAGACCTTACGGTGAATGAATTAGAAGAGTTGGTAGCCGAAGTTTTTGGGATGGAAGCTGCATTGTTTTTTCCGTCAGGTACTATGGCCAACCAAACAGCGATTAAATTATTGACCCAACCGGGTGATGAGTTGATTGCAGATCACTATGCTCATATTTACAATTATGAAGGAGGAGGGGTTTCTTTTAATTCGGGAGTTAGTTGCAGATTAATTACCGGAGAAAGAGGAAAAATTACAGCTTCGCAAGTAGAGGCCAATATCAATCCACCCGATTTTTACCATAGCCCGTTAACCACTTTGGTTAGTTTGGAAAACACTACCAACAAAGGGGGAGGTGCGTGCTATGATTTGGATGAAATTTTAGACATAAAAAAAGTTTGTGACCAACATGGTTTAAAATTTCACTTAGATGGTGCCCGATTGTGGAATGCATTGGTTGCCAAAAACCAACACCCTAAACAATACGGAGCAGTTTTTGATACCATTTCGGTGTGCTTATCAAAAGGTTTAGGAGCTCCCGTAGGTTCTGTTTTGATTTCGAGTAAAGAAAATATCCAAAAAGCCATTCGTGTTCGTAAAATATTTGGTGGAGGTATGCGTCAAGCTGGGTATTTGGCAGCAGCCGGAATTTATGCTTTGGAACATCATATCGAACGTTTGTCGGATGACCATCGCAGGGCTAAAGAATTAGAATCGGTTTTAAAATCCTTGCCTTGGGTAGCTAAAGTAGAACCGGTGGAGACCAATATTGTGATTTTTTCTTTACAACCAGGTATTGAAGATGCCAATTTTATGCATTTGCTCAAGCAAAAAAATATTTTGATTAGTGCTTTAGGAAAATCAAAATTGCGAATGGTGACACACTTGGATTACAAACAAGTGATGCATGAATATGTGATAGAAGTATTGAAAAAATTAGAAATTCAAGGCTTTTAATTGATGAATTGGTTCAATTATATTGCAGAATTTCGAAACATTATCGATTTGTTGGGAACCTTAGCTTTTGCCATTAGTGGCATTCGTTTGGCTTCACAAAAACAAATGGACTGGTTTGGAGCCTACATCATAGGCTTGGTTACTGCTATAGGTGGAGGCACTGTGAGAGATTTGTTGTTAGGGGTCACTCCTTTTTGGATGATGCAAGAGACCTACGTTATTGTTACTGGTATAGCTTTGTTTTTAACGGTGACTTTGCGTCAAAAAGTTTTTAAGCTAGGGCAAACTTTGTTTTTATTTGATACCATTGGCTTAGGTTTGTTCACTATGGTTGGTATAATGAAAACCGAAGATTTGGGCTTTCCAATTTGGGTTTGTATTGCCATGGGAACTATTACCGGTTCCGTAGGAGGGGTGTTGCGTGATGTGTTGATTAATGAAGTGCCATTGCTTTTTAGAAAAGACATTTATGCGTTGACTTCTGTCGCAGGAGGAAGTATTTATTTTATAAGTAAGTTTTTACTCTTTTCAGGCTTTGAATCCTCCTTAGTAGGTGCAATGGTAATTATTATTTTACGTTTATTAGTAGTAAAGTTTCATTGGCAATTGCCTGTATTGAAGGTCAGTAATTAGCAAATAAAACCGTCTTTTTTAAGACGGTTTATACTACTAAAATTCTATTTATTTTTTAGTTGCATTGGCGTATAACTCAGCAACTTTACTCCAATTTACTACTTGAAAAAAGTTTTCTAAATAATCTTTTCTTTTGTTTTGGTATTTCAAATAGTATGCATGTTCCCAAACATCTACACATAAAATAGGAGAACCTCCTTTGCCACCTAATTTTTTCATTAATGGATTGTCTTGGTTAGGTGTTGAAACAATTGTTAATTTACCAGAGGAATCACTCATTAACCAAGCCCATCCTGACCCAAATTGTTTCATGGCAGCATCAGAAAATTGCATTTTAAATTCATCTAAAGAGCCAAAATCTCTATTAATGGCACTTAATAAAACTCCTTCTGGATTTTGTCCGTTATTTACTTTTAATAATTGCCAAAACAAATTGTGGTTATAATACCCTCCTGCATTATTTCTAACTGCTCCATTGCTAGCATCAACCGATTCTAAAATTTGCTCAATACTCATTTCAGCTAGTGGCGTATCTTTAATAGCCTCGTTTAATTTATTAGCATACCCTAAATGGTGTTTTGAAAAGTGAATTTCCATGGTACGAGCATCAATATAAGGCTCTAAAGCATCGTAAGCATAGGGTAAAGCAATCATTTCAAAGGTTCCACCTTCATCTACCTTTACGTCATTTGGGTTACCCAATTCAGTATTAGCAGATTCTTTTTCAGGAAGAGGTACATCTACTACTTCTTCTAATTTTTTACTTTCTCCACAACTTTGCAACAAGGCAAAAGTCAGTGCAATCATAGAAATGGTAATCTTTTTCATTTTTTAGAATTGTTAGTTATTAGAATAGTTTTTTAAAGTTTCGTTTACTAAATCGATGTATAATTTTTTTGCTTCTTCTGCATTTAAATTACTTAACTGAAGTAAAGCATTCATTTTAAATGCGTTTCTTAAATCGTTTTCTTCAATAGGTCTAAAAAAATCATGTAGGCTATTGGTAGCAATTTTATAATAGGCATAAAATTTCAACATGGTGTCTGGAGGTAATTTAAAATCGATATTGGAAGCAATTTGATATGCTTCTTCAAATAACCGATCTAATTCTTCAGCATTCATTATTTCTCCGAAATTATAGTAATTCCGCCTTTTACAGTTTGGTTTAACTGAACATTAACCTTTGAACCTATAGGCAAGAATAAATCTACTCTTGAACCAAATTTGATAAAACCAGCATCAGTACCTTGTATAACTTGCTGATTTTCTTTGGCATAATTTACAATTCTACGTGCCAATGCTCCAGCAATTTGACGGTACATAATTTTACCAAAAGTTTCATTTTCAATTATAACAGTAGTTCTTTCGTTTTCTGTACTTGCCTTTGGATGCCAAGCTACCAAATATTTCCCAGGATGATATTTGCTAAATACAATTTTACCCCCCATGGCATATCTGGTTACGTGAACATTAATCGGCGACATGAATATGGATACTTGCAGTCGTTGGTCTTTGAAATATTCTTCTTCGTAAACTTCTTCAATTACAACCACTTTACCATCAACAGGAGCAATAATCTGGTTTTCATTGATTTGAGTATATCTTTTTGGGTTTCTAAAAAATTGTAAGATTAAAATTAAAAAAATTAAAGCAAAAACTTGGATGCTTTTTTGTAGCCAAAAGACATCTGATAAATAAACATCAGATGCAAAAATGAGGATTGCGGTTAGGGTAGTGGCTCCTAAAATTATTTTAGCTCCTTCCGGATGAAATCTAAGAAACATAGCGTAGAATTATAAAAAACAAATATAAGAAAGGTGCAGCAAATATGATACTGTCTAATCGGTCTAATATGCCTCCATGCCCTGGCATAATGCTACCACTATCTTTTACATTGGCAATTCTCTTTAGTTTGCTTTCAAATAAATCTCCTAAAGTGCCAAAAACGCATATGATAATAGCAATACCACCCCAAATATATAAAGAAGCTTCTGTGAAATATTTGGCTATAAATAAGCTTGCTCCAAATGTGAATAAGCAGCCACCAATGAATCCTTCGATTGTCTTTTTAGGAGAAATACGTTCCAAAAGCTTATGTTTTCCAATAGTTTTGCCAACTATAAAAGCAAATGTGTCTTGTGTCCAAGTTAGTACAAATATTCCTATTAATATTTTTGGGTTATAACCTTTTATTCCCATTGGAATTTTAGATAACAAAACAAAAGGGATAATTACATACCCAACCAAAAACAATGATTTGATTAAAACGGACATGTGACTCTTTTCGGAAAACAAAAATAAAATACCATATATACAAATTATTGCCGAAAACCATGTAATAACTTCCCAATAGATATCTTGTAAGGCATATTTATTAAAAAATATGTAAAATATAGTGGCAATAATGATACTCGGGATATATGATATTTTAACTAATCTAGTAAATTCATATACCGAAACAATTAAAAAGAATGCAAATAGGGCAAGAAATGTGTCTTGAGAATATAACTCGCAAAAAAGTAAAATAAAAACATACAAAAATCCGGAAAAACCTCTTCGAAGTAGTTCTTGCATTTTATAAATCTTCTAACAATAAAAGATATAAATTTTTTGAACAACTTCCATAAGAAAGAAAATTTTCTTGACTTTCTTCATTATTAGAAAAATTCTTGATGCTGGTAATGTTACTAGGATAATTGGTAACATATTTCTTTTTAATTTCTCTTAACCCATCAGTTTTGGTACGAACTAACTGACTAGTGGTACCAAAAATAACAATATTGGAAGAAATTTCATTTGGTTTAAGATGTTTGATTTGTTTATCAGAAATTACTACACTACCTTCATCAGCAGTAAGACTTTCGCAAGTACACAAATGAAACATGGGATTTTTTACCTCATGAAAATTTAATTTATTTTCTTCTAGTAGCGAAAATAAAATTGGTTCAAAACAAGTAGCTTCACATTCAAACCAGTCATTTTCTTCTAAAATATTTATAAACTGCTCTTTAACTTCAGCTAGAGAATCACAATATAAAAATTTACCTCCATTTGAACGAAAGTTGTGTACAAACAATTCATCTAAAGGTAAGTTTAAATCAGGGTTAAACGTGCTTTTGTCAGAGGAATCATTTTTCTCTTCAGAAGACTTTTGGGACTTAAAAAAATTTTTTAAAAAAATCATCTATCGAAAGATCAAAAATTGCGTTAAAATTCAAAGATATAAAAATAATAACAAAAGTTAAATTATCATTTTATTTTAATTATTTAATCTTTATCAGAATTTTCTAATGAAATCATATCTTCATTACCTATACGAGACTCTTCTTCAAACGGTCTTTTTCCGAAAATCCCTTCCAAGTCATCTTTAAAGATTACTTCTTTTTCTATTAAAATATCAGCTAATTGATTTAGCTTATTTTTGTTTTCCTGTAAAATTTGAATTGCTCTTTGGTATTGACTTTCGATTAATTCAGAAATTTCTTTATCAATTTTTACTGCAGTTTCTTCTGAATAAGGCTTGGTAAAACCATATTCAGTTTGCCCTGAAGAATCGTAATATGTCACGTTACCTAAAGCATCGTTCAAGCCATAAATGGTTACCATGGCTCTGGCTTGTTTGGTCACTTTTTCTAAATCGCTCAAAGCTCCGGTAGAAATGGTGTCAAAAATTACTTTTTCAGCAGCTCTTCCCCCCATAGTAGCACACATTTCATCCAACATTTGTTCCGGACGAACAATTAATCTTTCTTCTGGTAAATACCATGCAGCACCTAAACTTTGACCCCTTGGAACAATGGTTACCTTTACTAAAGGAGCAGCATGCTTCACCATCCAACTTACAGTTGCGTGACCAGCTTCGTGTATAGCAATGGCACGTTTTTCTTCTGGAGTAATGATTTTATTTTTCTTTTCTAATCCACCTACAATTCTATCTACCGCATCTAAAAAGTCTTGCTTATCCACTGCACTTTTTCCTTTTCTTGCAGCTATCAAGGCAGCTTCGTTGCAAACGTTTGCAATATCAGCACCTGAAAAACCAGGTGTTTGTTTGGATAGGAAAGAAATATCTAAAGTTTCACTTACTTTTAAAGGTCGTAAATGCACTTGAAAGATTTCTTCTCTTTCTCTTACATCCGGTAAGTCCACATAAATTTGACGATCAAATCTACCAGCTCTTAACAAAGCTTTGTCCAACACATCTGCACGGTTGGTAGCAGCCATTACAATCACATTGGTTTTGCTGCCAAAACCATCCATTTCAGTCAATAATTGGTTTAGGGTATTTTCTCTTTCGTCGTTGGAACCAGAAAAATTATTCTTTCCTCTCGCTTTTCCAACTGCATCAATTTCGTCGATAAAAATAATAGCAGGAGCTTTTTCTTTGGCTTGTTTAAATAAATCTCTTACACGAGAAGCACCAACTCCTACAAACATTTCCACAAAATCGGAACCTGTGAGTGAAAAGAAAGGCACTTTGGCTTCACCTGCAACTGCTTTTGCTAACAATGTTTTTCCTGTTCCTGGTGGCCCTACTAACAAAGCTCCTTTAGGTATTTTTCCTCCTAAGTTGGTGTATTTATCCGGATTTTTTAAGAATTCTACAATTTCCTGAATTTCTTCTTTAGCGCCTTCTAAGCCAGCCACATCTTTAAAGGTAATTTTTACATCGCTCTTTTCATCAAATAATTTTGCCTTTGACTTTCCGATGCTAAAAATTTGTCCACCCGGACCTCCAGCCCCTCCTGACATTCTTCGCATAATGATAATCCAAATAGCTATAAATAATAAGATTGGTAAAACACTTAATAGTATACCTCCCCAATCACTAGTTTTGGTAAACTCGTAATCGTTGATCAAGTTTTCCGATTTAGATTTTTCTAATAATTCCTGAAAATTTTTGAATTCTCCCACATCATCTAACACATAGTGCGGACCATTAGTAGGTTTTCCAAAGCTAGTTTTAATGGCATCTTTATGCTCTTTTGATTCTAACGCTTCTTTCTTTAAAAAAACTAATGCTGTAGTTTGGTTTTGTACCACTACTTTTTCTACTTGGTTATTAAATAAGATATCGTTGAATTTAGATTTGGTAATTTTCCCACCACCATCTTGAAATAAAGAATTTCCTTGATAAGAAAGTGCAAACATTCCTATAATTACTACCAAATAAATGGTCCAAGGATTGATTTTAAAATTTTTTGGAGCGTTTGGTTTGTTGTTTTCTTTTTTAGGGGTCTCGTTCATAGCAAAATAATTAATAGTTGGATGGAATAGAGGTAATCTTGGCATCTCCCCAAAGACCTTCGATATTATAAAACTCTCTTACATGTTTTTGAAACACATGCACTACTATGTCTACATAATCCATTAAAACCCAATCACCTTGGTCAGCTCCTTCTACATGCCAAGGTTTGTCTTTGGTTTGTTTTGAAACAATCTTTTGAATAGAATTTACGATGGCATTTACTTGGGTGTTAGAAGTACCGTTACATATTATAAAATAGTCACATACGGTATTTTCAATTTCTCTTAAATCTAAAATATCTATATCATTTCCTTTTACTTCTTCAATGCCTTTAATAATGAGAGATAATAATTCGTCTTTGCTCGATTCGCTTTTAATCATTTAATAAATATATTTTGGCAAATTTATTACTTTTTACTTTAAATTTGAGGCTTTATACTTCTTTAATCCTTGTTTTTTTCGAGTTTAGCCATATGTACTTAATCAAACTAGATGCCATAGAATCCACCAACGATTTTTTAAAGCATTTACATCCCCAGAAAACTTTACCAAATTACACGGTGGTATGGGCTGCTAATCAAACCAAAGGGAAGGGGCAAATGGGATCTGTTTGGGAAACGGAACCATTTAAAAACCTGACTTTTAGTGTTTTAATCAAAGGAGTTGATATAGCTAAAGAAATGTTGTTTGATTTAAATAAAATTGCTTCCTTGGCTGTTTTAGAGGTTTTAAAAAGTATTAAAATTCCATATTTAACGGTTAAATGGCCAAACGACATCTTGTCAGGTAATCAAAAGTTAGGAGGTATTTTAATTGAAAATCAATGGAAAATTTCTAGAGAAATACATGCTATAGTTGGAATTGGATTGAATGTAAACCAAAGTAAATTTGAACAATTACCA
>CAZAHJ010000061.1:0-11210 GCA_964485115.1 uncultured Flavobacterium sp. | reverse complement strand
CATGATTTCGTTATATCCAGAAATTAATTCTAAAGCAGTTAATACATATGGGATTATTGAAACATTAAGTAAATGTGAGGTAAACAAAATAAAAATTAAAGGCAAAATAGAAATTAACAAACTTTTTTTCCAATTAATATGTTTTGAAATGAACAAATAACTAATAGTTATGTAAAACAACACAAAAGATATCAAACCAGTATTAAACTTGATATAAAACAATAACACCAAAATTGAAATTTGGTAAAAGTATGGAAGTATTATGTTTGGTTTTTCAACTGAATAGTTAAGCCAAAAAAACAAGAAAATAAATAAAACAATCGATTGTGAGCCTCCTAAGTATAATGGATAGGTAATCAAAGCAAGAACAATAAGTGGTATTGTAACTAATTTATTTTTTGATTTTTTTAGTGAGGTGTAAAATAAAAAGAAGAAGTTAGATAAGTAAAAAATGTCGTAGAAAAGCATTAGCCACTTGTTGTTGGCCCAACCAATTTTTATTACTAAAGGGGACAGTGGTCCATGGGTAAAAGCAAAGTCAACCCCCCAGAGCAATTCTTTGAAATTTGCGTAGTTGTGTGCAACTGCCCAAGAAATATCTAAAGTTTTATAAACCCTGTTTTCAACACCTTGCGGGAAAACCATTATTTCAAAAATAGGGCTGAGCAACAAAAAGGTGGCAACTATGGATAAAAATATCCAGATAAAATTATATTTGTTTTTTATCCAATTCATTTTAAAACACTTTCCAATTGTTCTTCGTTTTCTTTGATCCAAAAGTAAATATCTTGGAAAATATCTGTTACTGATTTTTTTGGTTTCCAGCCAGTTTCGGTAGTGATTTTGGTATTATCGGTAATAAAAATTCTCAAATCAGCAGTTCTGGTTTCTGCAATAGAATCAATTGATATGCGGTTACCTGAAATTTGCTCACAAATGGCAGTCATTTCTTGTAAAGAACAACTGTTTGCGAGTCCACCTCCTGCATTAAAAACTTTGTTTTGAAACTTTTCTGTTTGATGAATTTGTAGATCTATCAAAGCCACAGCATCGTCAATATGTAACAAATCACGTACTTGTTTTCCGGTTCCACCGTAACCAATATATTTTAAAGATTGTTTCCAATAATGTTTTGCCATCCATAAACTTACCACGCCTTGGTCTGTTTTACCCATTTGTCGTGGTCCTGCAATTACTCCAAACCGAGTAATAGCAACCGGCAAACCGTAAAAAGAGGCATATTCTTGCAAAAACAACTCAGATGCTAATTTGGTGGTTCCATAAAAAGAACGAGCACCTTCTAAACGTAGTTTTTCGGATATCCCTTTTGAAGAAATTCCCGCAATATCATTGCCTAAAAAATCAAAACGTGTTTCAGATTCTACAAAAGAGGCTTTTTCTATTAATTCAATTGGATAGACTCTGCTGGTAGACAAGAAAATTAATTTGGCTTTTTGGACATTGCATGCGTTAAAGCAGTGTATAGATCCAATTAAATTATTGTTGATTACATAGGTTGGGTTGGAGTATAACCCGGCAGTTACAGAAGGTTCTGCGGATGCTTCTACCATTACATCAAAACTTCCTAGTGCCATTAAATCCTCAGGATTTCGAATATCTCCATGAATAAAAGTAATTCCTAGAGTATTAAAAGTTGTCAAATTTAATTCAGAACCTCTTCGTTTTAAATTGTCAAAAGCAACTACTTGGTATTGAGGATAGTTTTTTTTTAAATGAATACAAACACTAGACCCAACAAATCCGGCACCACCGGTTACTATTATTTTCATTTTTCTTGATTAGAAGGAATAATTGTTATATTCAAAAGTATTCTTATTATTTTGGTTTTGCAATGTTTTTCAAACTTTCCTCCCAAGGATTGATGGTTAATTCAAAAATAGTTTACCAAACACAGAGTAAACCAAGTATTTTAACTTAGTTTATATACTCAAAAAAATTCTCTGAATGAATAATTTCAAAGGTGTGGTTTGGATATTGCTTTGCAAAAGTTTGATTCAATCTAGCTTTGGCTTTAGGATTCCATTTAATTTCAAAGGTTTTCAATTGTCCGTTTTTCTCCACAATTATATCTATTACCTGTTGTTCGTGCGTTCGCCAAAAATACATTTTTTCAAACTTTTCTTGGTATTCATTTTGCTTTATTAATTCATTGATTATAAAATTTTCAAATAAATTTCCTTTGTCTTTTCTAACTTCAAATGGTGAAAAATCGTTGATTATTGCATTTCTAATTCCAAGGTCGTTAAAATAAATCTTCTTCCCTTTTTTAATTTCTTTTCGTTGGTTCGAATGAAATGAATTTAGTCGGTAAATAACAAATGTTTGTTCTAATAAATGAATATATTCTTCCACGGTATCGCTTTTTAAGCCAATTAAGTTTCCTAATTCATTATAATTTACTTCGCTACCTATTTGCCATGCTAATGCTTTGAGCAATTCTTGCATTTTTTCAGGCTTTCGAATTCCGTTAAACAACAAAATATCTTTGTATAAATAACTATCTGAAAGTAAACGCAGTAATTTTTCTTCGTTATTTTTTGTGGTTACTACTTCTGGATAATAGCCATAAACCAATCGGTGTGGCAACATTCGAATTTCTTCCAACAGGCCAATTTGGTTTTTCATTTCTTTAAATGAAAGCGGAAAAAGTTTGTGTTCAAATTTTCTTCCTGTGAGCGGTTCGTTTAACTTGTTTCGAAGTTCAAATGCACTCGAACCTGTGGCAATTACTTGAACTTCGGGCATATAATCTGTAATTAATTTTAATTTACTTCCAATATGCTCAATTTTTTGAGCCTCATCAATGATAACAAATTTATTGTTTTCAAAAAAGGTCTTTAATCTTGTGGCACTAGCATTTTGAAAAATGGTATGTACATCCGGATTTTCAGCATCCAACCATAAAACTCGATCCTCCTCTTTAAAAAGAGTCTTCAAAAGTGTCGTTTTTCCAACTTGTCTAGCTCCTAGTAAAATAATTGCTTTTTCTTGAAAAAATTCTTGTTTGATACTTTGCGTTATTTGACGATCAACCATGTTGTTTTTTTTCAAAAATAACAAATTTTACCATTGTAACGGAAAATACTACGATTTTTTTTCTGGTGTAACAGAAAAATTTACGTTTTTCAAGCTTTCCTCCCAAGGATTGATGGTTAATTCAAAAGTAGATTTGATTTTGGTTTTGTCTAAAACACTATAAGATGGTCGTTTTGCTGGTGTTGGAAAACTGGCAGTTGGGATGGGTTTTAAATCGATTGTAACGTGGTTTAGTTCAAATATTTTTTTTGCAAAATCGTACCAACTGCATTGGCCTTCGTTGGAAAAGTGGTAGATGCCATAGAGCTCCCTAGCCCCCGAAGGGGGAACTAACCTAGTAACCGTTATAATTTTAATTATAATTTTTGCTAAATCTACTGCGTGGGTGGGAGTTCCTATTTGATCGTTAACTACCGATAATGAATCATTTTCAAAGGCTAAACGAAGCATTGTTTTCATAAAGTTGTGTCCGTATTCAGAATACACCCAAGAAGTTCGTATAATAAAATGCTCCTCTAAAATTTCTTCAATAACTTGCTCTCCTTTTAATTTGGTATTTCCGTAAACTCCAGTAGGATTGGGAAAATCTTTTTCTGCATATGGAGTGTTTTTGGTTCCATCAAACACAAAATCTGTGGAAATATGTAGCAATTTGGTATGGCTGTTTTTGCATACCTCTGCTAGATTTTTTACCCCTTCTACATTAATTAAATACGCTTTTTCCGGCTCACTTTCGGCTTTATCTACAGCGGTATAAGCTGCTGCATTTATGCAAAAATTTGGAGAGTATTTTGCAAAAATTTGTTCCATATTTCCTTTTTTGGTGATATCTAAAGTATTAGAATCACAAAACACAAATTTAATATCCAGAAATTTATTTGCTATAGACTGTAGTGCCTGCCCTAATTGTCCGTTGGCTCCGGTTACCAATACTACCATACTCTTTTGGCATTTTGTAGGGTTGGTAAATGTTGGTCTTTCTCTGAAATCAGTAATTGATTTAATGGGAAATTCCAATTAATGCAAATTGTAGGATCGTTAAATAAAATACCTCCTTCGGCTTCTTTATTGTAAAAATTATCACATTTGTAAAAAAAGGTAGCGGTTTCGCTTAACACCAAAAAACCGTGGGCAAAACCTCTTGGGACAAAAAATTGACGTTGGTTTTCGGAAGATAATAAAACTGCTTCGTACTGCCCAAAGGTTGGAGAATCCGGACGGATATCTACAGCCACATCCAATACTTCTCCATGTATTACGCGAACTAACTTGGCTTGTGCATGTTCACCAACTTGGTAATGCAAACCACGCAATACCCCTCTAGAAGAAAAAGATTGGTTGTCCTGCACAAATCGAACCGATTGTTGGATACCTTCTTGAAAAGTATTTTCATTAAAGCTTTCCATAAAGTAACCTCTTTCATCCGTAATGATTTTAGGTTCGATTAAAAAACATCCTTTTAGTTTGGTTTCTGTAAACTTCATCGTGTAATTGGCAACCTTTCAATTTAAATCAAACTCATTAAGTGGGTTCCATAACCACTTTTTAGTAATGGTTCGGCTAGTTTTTGCAATTGTGACGCATTGATAAAGCCCATGCGATAGGCAGCTTCTTCAATAGCACCAATTTTTAATCCTTGACGTTCTTCAATTACTTGCACAAACTGACTTGCTTGCATCAATGAAGCAAATGTACCCGTATCTAGCCAAGCAGTTCCACGGTCTAAAATACTTACTTTTAACTGTCCTTTTTCTAAATAAACTCGGTTTACATCAGTAATTTCTAATTCTCCTCGAGCACTAGGTTTAATATTACAAGCAATATCAATTACTTGATTGTCATAGAAATAAATTCCGGGTACTGCAAAATTTGACTTAGGATTTTGTGGTTTTTCTTCTATGGAAATTGCTTTTCCATGAGCATCAAAACTAACTACGCCATAACGTTCTGGATCATGTACATGATAGGCATAAATGATGCCTCCTTCGGGGTTGTTGTTGCTTTGTAGTAATTCGGCCAAACCAGTTCCGTAAAAAATATTGTCTCCTAAAATTAAGGCTACTTTGTCGTTTCCTACAAAATCTTTTCCAATGATAAATGCTTCAGCCAATCCATTAGGATTTTCTTGTACAGCATATTCAAACCTACAACCAAGTTTAGAACCGTCTCCCAATAATTGTTGAAATAAAGGTAAATCATGAGGAGTGGAAATGATTAGAATTTCTCTGATTCCTGACCACAATAAGGTGGAAAGCGGATAGTAAATCATTGGTTTGTCATACACAGGCATTAATTGTTTGCTTACAGCCAATGTTAACGGATGTAATCTGGTGCCAGAGCCCCCAGCTAAAATGATTCCTTTCATAAACTCAAATAATTATAAATCTTCCTTCATTTTAAAGGACCATTTTTTGAATCCTTTAAATAAACCAAAAATCAAAATTAGTAAAATAGGGAGGATATATTTTAACTTACCAGCAAACCCACTTTTGTTTGGGATATTTATAAACACGGAAGATTCTTTGGCAATTTTGTCCATATTTACCAACTGCACCCTGAGGGAACCGGATTCATTTATCAACTGGTTTTTAGTAATAAGTAAATCATTGATTTGGGTATTTTCATTATAAAAAACTAAACTAGAACTTTTGCTGCTTGTTGAGTTTTTAGAAAATTCAGCTAACAATCGATCAATTTGTGCAGTGATGGAGTCGTTTTGGTTTTTAGTGATATATAAAATATTTAAATATTATTTTTTAATTTTTTTAAAAAGATCGGAATCATTTAAAAAATTCATCAATGGAGCAACAATTTCTTCAGACTGAAAAACTTTACCAGTTCCAAACGTTACCGTGTGGTAAGGATAATTTTTACTTGTAATGTTATCAGTGATAATTTTTTTCAAATCACCGTCTTCAGCCATCAATTTTAAAAATTCGAAATTAGATTCTTTTCCATCAATAAACTGGTATACATCAACAATTGGCTTAATTTTAAATTGTCCGATATGTTTGGTTTTAGCAAAACCAAGTTCTTTTAAAAAAGTCGTGTCTTTATCTTTTATTTTAGCATTTAACAATTCAAATTTAGAGTATACATAATCGGTACTTCCAAAGTTAGAAGTTAAAATTAACTGATGGGAATAGCTTTTCATTTTTTGATCTGCAAACCATCCCAACGCAGCACCTATTATAAATAAAACCCCAATAATTAAGGCATTCTTTTTGAAAAACAGAAGCAACTTGAAAATGCTAAAGGATATGTTTTGAAACCAATTGCTAATAGAGGTCCCTATTTTAGACAAATCGATTTCTTGATCTGTTGTAGAGCTAGTTGGTTGGTTAGATTTCATTATTTGCTGATGTTAAATATTTGTTCTAAAATTTTAATCGTTATTAAATACGTTGGTTTTACTCCGGAGGTTCCTAAACCTCCAGAGGCCAAGGTGCTTCCGGTTTCTAAAGGGTTATCGGAAGCATAGTAGGCATAACGAACTTTTACGTGATTTGGTATACTTTTTCTAATTTTTGAAGCAGATTGAATTGCTTTTTGGTAATATGCCCCCTCCATTTCCAAACCAATTACTTGCCATGTGGATTCGTGGAAAAATTTTAACAAATCTTTATTTTGTAAAGAAGTTCCTAATACTGTGACCATTGGCCCTTCATAAACCGGGATGCCATTGCCATCAAACATTTTTTTTGTTAACTCATTTTCAAACGGATAGTTGTCTGCTGTTCCTTCATTGATGTGTGCACAAGGTATCATGATGTCGCCTTTTCCACCCTCTAAAATACCGGCTTTCCCCATGATGGAAACAGACTCTACTTGTAATAGCGATTTGTTTTTTCCTTTTTTATATGGTTTCAACAATTCGTCAATAGTTTCGTAGGCTTGTTCTCCAAAAGCATAGTCCATCACAATTAATATGGGAGATTGTTCTTTGGTACATGTCGTTTTAGCAAAAATGGTTTTAGTCAAATCAATTTTTGAAGTATCAAAAATCTGCACATCTATATTGGTTCCTGAAGCATCCGGAATAAAAATCATCCCATTTTTAGCTGCATAATCTTCTACTTTTTTACGTAGATCTTTGTTTTCCGATTGAGATAAATCTTCAAAAACAGCATAAAAATCTTTTCCTTGGTATTGTTTTCCTAACATAGGCTCTGCAAATAAAGAATTCATTACGCTGTGCATATTGGCACTAATGATGTGCATAGGCCGATGCAGCCAATTGTTTTTATCTAAAACATCTTTAATGCTATTTGCCCATATTTCTCCATGAATATGATGACCCAATCGTTCTCTTAAAATCGGACTAAAAGTTATCGTTCGTTTGTTGTTGTCTAAAACTTCTTCTAGGGCAATTTTACCCAACCAATAAATGATGTGTAAAAATCGATCGGGTGTTTCTTTTGATCCAAAATTATCATAAACCTCTACAATTTCTGAAAAAGGTCTGCCTAAAATGTTCGCACATCTTGAAATTGCTTTTTCTTTCTCAATTTGAGTTAGTTTTTTTCCAACTTTAACTACTTCTTCTAATTTTTTCCAATCTCTTGTAACTTCTCCTTCCGATTCGTCTAATAAAATTCGATTTTTTATTTTGTGCGATTCAATAAAGATAAAAGTTAAATGGGTTAAAATATCATAAATATCCGAACGTCCTCGAGTAATTTCTACATTCATTTGCTCTTCATCAATACGATAACAGTTTCTCCTTCTTTTAGGAGGAACAATTGCTGTAAAATGTGATTGAGCATATCCTTCGTCAGATGTTAAGTTGATGTATCTACACTCTTCGATTCCAATAGGTAGTCGTTCAATTACATACAATAATCCATTTAGTTCCACCTTCTCTTCTGCAATACTTCCGTATATTTCTGGTCTTAATTCTAATAAGGCTTCTCGTAAAGTTTCCCCTGATACTCCCATCGGTTTGTAAAAACCTCTGTTAAAAAGATGACGCATAGTAATGTATAATCTTTCAATGGCAGCGGAGGATTCTTGTGCTCTGGAACGAGAAATATTCGTTTTTGTATTCATTTAAAGTGGTTATTTAAGCAAAAATAAAACTTTTATGGTGCAATTCTCGAAAAAATAAAATTATGCTATTAATTTATTATCAGATATTTTCTTACTATAGTAAATTAACATTAATCTAAAATTTACACCAAAATGTAATAAAATAATAGTTTTAGAGTTAAATTTTTATAAAAATTATTTTTACTATACATTTGCGAAACATATAATATTTAATATGATGAAAAAACTACGATTACTTATTAATAAAGTTATAATTATTACAATTCTGCACGGCTTTTTTTGGTTGAAAGCTCAAAGCTCATTGTTTCAGCCAGTAATTGCTTCACAGATTCAAGACAAGGAATTATTGGATCGGAATTCATTCCCAAGAGAATATCAGTTATTTGAATTGAATGTTTCGCAATTAAAACAAAACATACAATTTGCACCGAAAAGAGCATCTGGAATTAACAGTAATGTACTAGTTACTTTTCCCAATGGTAATGGAGAATTAAGTATTTACAGAGTGTATGAAGCATCAGTAATGACACCTCAATTTCAAGAGATGTTCCCTGATAATAAATCGTATATAGCTGAGAACATTCAAAATCCAGCCGAATTTATCCGATTTAGTATTACTGTTTTTGGGTTTCATGGAATGATTTTTCAGAAAAACGGCATCGGATTTATCGACCCTTATACCAAAGACAAGTCGACTTACATTGCTTATGAAAAATCTACTTTAGTTTCCAATCAAAATTTTGAATGTTTGTTTGAAGATATTGAAGATAAAGTAGAAGGAGTACATTTTTCTCCTAAAAATCCCCAACAAACACTTAATAACACCGGAACCTTTAGAACTTATCGTTTGGCATTGGCTAGTACGGAAGAATATTCACAATTTCACATCAATGCTGCTGGTGTTGGTTCTGGAAGCTTAGTACAACGTCAAAATGCAGTTGTAGCCGCTATGAGTGTTACCATGACTCGAGTAAATGGAATTTTTGAAAGAGATTTTGCAGTAACCATGCAAATGGTTCCTAATTTACCAATCATTTTTTTGTTACCTGAAAATCCAGATAGTTTAACTAATAATAATGGAGGATCATTAATTAATGAAATTCAACCAATAGTTGATACTGGTATTGGAGCTTCATCTTACGATATTGGACATGTTTTTAGTACAGGTGGAGGAGGAATAGCACAGTTGAATTCACCATGTACCACTAGTAAAGCCAGAGGCGTAACAGGTTCTCCAAATCCGGTTGGAGATCCCTTTGATGTGGATTATGTAGCCCATGAAATGGGTCATCAATACGGAGCTACCCATACCCAAGTAAACAACTGTCAGCGTTCAACGGTATCTGCTATGGAGCCAGGTAGTGCAAGTACCATTATGGGGTACGCAGGAATTTGCTCACCAAATGTGCAAAATTTTTCAGACGCTTATTTTCATGCAATTAGCAAACAACAAATAGATAATTTTATTGCTGGTGGAGGGAATTGTTCACAAAACGTTGCAAATAACAATCCTACACCTATAATTCAACCATTACAAAATTTTACGATTCCAGCAAGTACACCATTTGTATTAGAAGCAAATGCTAGTGACCCAAATGGAGGTATCCTAACTTACACTTGGGAACAAATGAACAATGAAATTAATTTTCCGCAACCACCACAACCTGGCAATGCAGGTGGACCAATGTTTCGTTCATTCTTTCCGAATGCAAGTTCTGCTAGGTTTTTCCCAAATTTAAATGCAATTTTAAGTGGTGCGAATCAAACTACTTGGGAGGTGTTGCCATCGGTTGACAGAACTTTAAATTTTGCAGTTACTGTTAGAGACAATCAAACCATTTTGGGTGGACAAACCAATAGAGCTAATATGGTGGTTAATACCGTTGCAGCTGCAGGACCTTTTGTAGTTACCTCTCAAAACAATGCTGCATTACAATGGCCTCAAGGGACTAATCAAACTATTACTTGGAATGTAGCAGGAACAACCGCAAATGGAGTAAATACCCCATTTGTTGATATTTTTATGTCGACCAATGGCGGACAAACTTTTCCAATCTTGTTGGCAAGCCAAGTGCCAAATGATGGTTCTGAAGTAATAACTGTGCCAACCAATATTAGCAGTACTTCCAGAATTATGGTTCGTGGACATCAAAATATTTTTTTAGATGTTAACGATTTTAATTTTTCAGTTACATCTGCCTCAAGTAGTTTTGGAATCCAATTTGCTCAACAGGCAGGTGAACAAAACAAAAGCATTTGTCCTGGTGGTTCCGCTTCTTATACATTGCAATATTTTACATTAGCAGGCTTTAATGGAACAACTAACTTTACAACAACCAACCTTCCATCAGGTGTTAATGTTGCTTTTTCTGCAAATAACCTCAATACTTCACAAACAATTACATTAAATGTAACTACAACTACTTCAGTGGTTCCGGGAATTTATCCAATTACTATTAATGCTGTGAGTGGACCAACTACAAGAACATTTAATTTTTATTTGAATATTGCTTCTTCCAATTTTGGGCAAGTTACCTTAATAAGTCCTGCCAATGCAGCAACTCTAAATCCAGTGAATATTCCATTTTCATGGACTGCTGATCCAAGTGCAACTTCGTATGATTTTCAAATAGCAACCGATGTAGCATTTCAAAATATCATTACTAATCAAACAGTTACTGGAACTTCTATTACCATTCCAAATACCAATGTAGCAAGTACTCTATTTTGGAGAGTGAGGCCTAAAAACATTTCATGTGAAGGAAGCTTTAGTGCATCACGAACTTTTAGCACTACTTTTTGCGGTACATTTACTTCTGCCAATTTACCTGTTGTAATTCCAACAACAGTTGCAACAGTAAACTCAACATTAACTATTCCGGCAGCAGATAACGTAGTTATTCAAAGTATTACTACAAATGTGCAATTTACTCATACTTGGATTAACGATGTTATTGTCCGATTAATTAGTCCACAAGGCACAAGTGTTAGATTGTTAAACAGACCTTGTACTAGTTCTTCTAATTTTCAAAATGCTTCTGCAACATTTGCAGATGGTTCTCCAACTTTGGTTTGTACAACCTCCAATCCTGCAGTAGGTGGAA
>CAZAHJ010000060.1:0-11675 GCA_964485115.1 uncultured Flavobacterium sp. | reverse complement strand
ATCGTAAGTTACAAATTCAATGCTTGTAGTAGAGTTGTTATGAAAACCACTTCCAGCAGTAACATCTGTAAAAGTTCCATCCCCATTGTTTCTCATTAATTTATGTCCACCTTGGGTAAAACTCGAAGCTCCAACCAAAATATCCATATCTCCATCATTGTCAAAATCACCCACAGCTGCCGACCATGTTTGAATAGGGTCAGAAAGGTTTGCAGCTACAGAAACGTTGGTATAAATGCCATTGCCATCATTTCGAAACAATTGATTTAAACTACCATTAATATCACCATTTCCTTTACATTTGGCAATAAATAAATCCACCTTTCCATCGTTGTTGTAATCAAACCAAATGGAACCGTAGTTTCCTCCATTGGAAACATCTCCCAATCCTCCTTGGTTAAAAGTTAAATTTCCGTTGCCATCATTGATGTAAAATACATTTGGAGCCACATCATGACAAACAAAAGCATCCATATGGCCATCGTTGTTAATATCGACAAAATTGCTTCTTTGCGAAAATACGTACTGCGAAGTTGAAGATAAGGTGTAAGCACTACCATCAGAACTTGCTCTTACAAAAGCTACTCCTTGACCACCTCCATAAACCAAATCATTAAATCCGTTTTTATCGATATCTCCAGCCGCAACACTCCATGTTGGCAAAAAACTAGTGGTTGCAGTTGAATAGGTAACCGGATTGAATCCATTAGTTGTTTGGTGTAGTATTTTTATACTACCATTGTTAATTGTTACAATGTCGTCTAAAAAATCATTATTCATGTCAACAATACAGTTTCTGTATGTTCCCGTTAAATCACTATTACTTTGAGCAGTAAAAGTTACTCTGCTGGTTGGTGGAGTAGTAGAAGTTCCATAACCAATGGTGAAAACAAAATTACTCGCATTGGTAGTTCCCCAACGGTTATCAAAAGCTATATAGTAAGAACCTCCATTAGTAACACTAAAAGCTACTTCTGATAAAAAATTGCCTCCACCTATATCATCATTTCCCGCCACACATGTCAAGTTACCACAAGCACCATTGTAAATATGTACTCTTGTATCTTTTCCAGAGTTTTGAGGTAAATTGGTACTAACAGTTAAAGTACCATTTTGGGTTGCCGTAAACTGATACCAAAGTCCGGCAGGGTTATTTGTAGTAGGCACTGCTCCATTAGAAGCACAAACCGGAGTGGGAACTGTGCCGTTTAATAAACCTACACTGTGTTGCCCAACAGCAACTACTTGAGCGGTTTCGCAGCTTGCTTGAGCTAAAATATATAATGGAAATAAATAAACTAAATTAGTTATAAGTAGCAGTGTTTTTTTCATGATTAGTTAGTAGTTTAGTTGCAGTTTGAGAGGGATTGGATGTATTGTTCAGTGAGTTGTAAAGCTTCTTCATGAACAATGAATCGACCAATTTTTGGCATCATTAAATTTTGTTCATCTGTAGAAATTCTGTAATACAAAACACTTCGGTCTATTCTTCCTGGTAAAATGATTTTGGTATGTGCTGGTATTTCTTCCTCTGGGTCTTGACAAATTCCCATATTGGCTGGATTGCTGGTTTGATTAAATTCAAACCTTAATGCTCTGTAAGAGCAATCGCCACCATCTTGATGACAATGGGCACAATTGATATCCAAATAAGATCGAAAACGCAAATCAATAGGCTTGGAAGTGTCTTTGTAATCAACCACTGAATTTATATTGGAAGGAATACTTTCTAAATATCCATAATCTATCCATTTTTGTAATTGGTTTTTACTACCATCGCTATAAGAAAAATTATAATTTAAGTTTTGCGGTTTGGGACCTATAGGTAGGTTTTTATTTTGATTGATGTGGCAAACTCTACATTCAATGCTGTTTGGAAAGCGGTAATAGGTGCTTTTGGTTGCACCATTTTGTACCCATGAAAGGTTGATGTTACCACCATCCATATTTAAAAAAGCATCGGTTTGTTCGTCGTTCCAAATGTATTCGGCAAAAATCCAATTGCCGTTAATTTTAATCAATAATCGGGTTTCTAAAATTTTGGTTTTATTATCCGGTAAAACATTGTTGTAATAAAAGTTTTTAATTAAAATGGTTTTATCCGGAAAGTTCAAAATATTACTATCACCATCATAAGTTGCTTTAGAACCTTTTGGCATCCAAACAAATCTTTTTTTCAAAGCATAATCTGTAAATAATTCACTCGCTGGTTTGTAAGGTAAAACTCCAAAAGCGGGATCTAAATTTTTAATATCTCCCTTAAAAAACTGATAATCGGAAAGTTTAGTCCATGGAGTATTATCAGGTGAAAGTTTAACGGGTGTGATATCTTCTAAAATTTCTGTTGAATCACTCGAACATGTGTAAAAGGTAAAGGCAAATAGTAATAAAGCAAGATAAGTAGTAGTTTTTTTCATATATGGTGCAAATCAATTGCCAAATATAAAAAAACTTTAAAAGGAATGTTAATAATTTCAGATTTATAACAAAAGCAAATCGTGTATCAATTCTTTTTTAATCTCTTCATTCAATAAAGAAATAATTTTTGTTTTGCCGTAACTTAACTCTTCTCGTAAAACAGAGGAGCTAAGTTTTACAATCAGTTTATTTCCTTGTAATTGAATATCTTGGGTGTATTTATGCACTGCAGGCCCCATTACTTGCTCCCAAATATCTTTAATTTGGGCACGATCTATTCCCTTTTGCAGGTTGTTTTGTTGGATAAAATCTTTTAATACTTCTCCAATCGGACTCCCTTGGTGAATCCTGCTTTGGTTTTTTTTACTCATCTTATGGGTAGGTATCTTTTAAAGTAAAATTTGGTTTTTTGGTCTTTTAAAATTAAAATGGAATCTTGTAATTGCCATATGATTTCATTATTTCTATTCCAAATTGTGTCGTAGTGAATAGAGGTGATGCTTTCTTTTGTATAAATTTTAAAAGTCTGTTCCACTTCATTGGTTAAGAAAGTACCATCTAATTGCGGTTTTACTTTTTTTCTGAAACCAACCGAATCTTTTACGTAAAAGTAGTCGATGGTTTCGTTTAAAGTATAACTTTTGATCAAATCTCCATCCTTTTCAACTTTTTCAATTTCCCAATAACCGTTGAGTTTTTCTATATTTTGAATTTTATCAGCTTTATCACATGATGTAAATACAATAAAGCTGAAAAAGAAGATTACAAAACGCATGATTTACTTTTTCAGGTAAAGATAATTAATCTCCTTGATGCCCTTTTATAATATTTGGGAATTTCTTGGGAAAATATTTTTTATCATTGGTAAAAAAGTGCCTTAATTTGTTAAAAAAGAAGAAGATGAAAACATTATTGCTTTTGATTTTAAGTTGTTTTTTTGTGTTAACAAATGCGACCAAACACGAATTAACCATTCAAGTTTTCAACATACAAGATAAGTATGTGGGTAAAAAAATGTATCTCGCTATTTGGAAAGACCAAACCAATTTTTTGAAAGAAGAAAAAATAGATGTTTCGGAAATCATTTCAATAACTTCAAAAAGTTTCAATTATACAAAGTCTATAACTGAGGGAACCTATGCGTACTCCATGTACGTTGATTTGAATGGAAATGGAAAATTAGACAAAAATATTTTTGGTGCTCCAAAGGAACCTTACGGATTTTCCAATAACTTTAAACCTAAATTTTCGGCACCAGATTTTTTGGATTGCAGTTTTACCATCAAACAAAATACAAAACATACCATCACACTTAATTAAGGAAATATGTTTGCGCCAGATGTTTTATTTCAGTTTGCCAACACATTTGTGTTGATAGGGTGGATATTTTTATTGTTTCTTCCAACTTTGAAATTTAGTGTTTCTATTGCTAGATTTTTTGTTGTAGTGCCACTGAGCATGTTGTATGGTTTCTTGGTGGTGAAATCATTTGGAAATTTTGACCCCAATATGTTTTCTACTCTTGCGGGTGTGAAAAGTTTATTTGGACAAGATTTGGGTGTACTAGTTGGTTGGATTCATTATTTAACTTTTGATTTATTTGTAGGGACATACATCGTTAAAAAAGCACAATCTCTGCAAATGCCTAGATTTTTATACACTATTTGCCTTCCATTTGCTTTTATGTTCGGTCCTATGGGGTTGTTACTATTTTATGTTTTTTGGTGGTTCATTTCCATCAAAAAGGTAAATGCATCTAACTAATTCCAATTAAACCATTGTGAAGTTTTTAGGTCAAACAAGAAAAAAATATATGAAATATCTAATTGCTTTAATGGCAACTTGCTTGCTATCTTGTTCTTCAGAAAATGGAGATCCACAACCCGACCCTCAACAGCCTACTGCTTTATATTTTCCTCCAAACGGTTCTAATATTTGGGAGGCTTCCTCTTTGGGCAGTTTGGGGTGGAATACGTTAAAAGCAGAGGAATTGAAAACCTTTTTAGCTAGCAATGGTACTAGGGCTTTTATTGTATTAAAAGATGGGAAGATTGTAATGGAACATTATTGGGGAAACAACTTAACAAATACGGCTCCTTTTGACCAATCCAAACTTTGGTATTGGGCTTCCGCAGGAAAAACTCTCTCGGCTTTTTTAACCGGAAAAGCTCAAGAAGAAGGATTTTTAAACATCCAAAATAAAACTTCAGATTATTTAGGTACTGGATGGACTTCTTTAACCACTGCACAAGAAAATCAAATCAAAGTTGTGCACCAATTAACCATGACCTCCGGATTACAATTTCAAAATGTAAACTTGAATTGTACGAGTCCGAATTGTTTGACTTTTCGTGCCAATGCAGGATCGCAGTGGTACTACCATAACGCACCTTACACCTTATTGCGAAATGTAGTAGAAAGTGCTACCAACAAAACCTACCAACAGTACACTCAGGAAAAATTACACCAAACCATAGGAATGGATGGTACTTGGGTGCAACAGGCTGAAGGAAATGTATATTATTCCACAGCACGAAGTGCAGCCCGATTTGGTTTAATGATTTTAGCAAAAGGAAAATGGAATGGAAATACTGTTATGAACGACACCAATTATTTCAACCAAATGGTTAGCACTTCTCAAAATTTAAATCAATCCTATGGCTATTTGTGGTGGTTAAATGGTAAAAATAGTGTGATTTACCCGGGTGTAACCATTCCAATTTCTGGGAGTTTGGCTCCGAATGCACCATCTGATTTGGTTGCTGCCATGGGTAAAAACGGACAATTTGTTGGAGTGGTAGCCTCTAAAAACTTAGTGTATGTTCGTTTTGGGGAAGCACCTAATGACGATTTAGTGCCAGTGCTATTCCACGATCAAATGTGGCAAAAGTTAAAAGAGGTTATAGGTAACTAATTCCCAAATCGTTCTTGTAAAGCCAAAGTCCAATCTACCTCGTAGTATCTAAAAATAATAATGATGATTGCTCCGGTAATTCCCAGCCACCATTGGTATTTTTGATTAACCCAAGCAAAGGCAGTAGCAACTCCCAAAGCAATAAAAGGTATAATTAAAATAACATTTGGTACCAACCAAGCTCCACGTAATATGGCAATAGATTTGATCAATACCAAGAAGAAACTGTAAATGGAAATGATTTTGGTTAAGGAAACCAAATATTTGTTGTGTAAAGGTGTTTCGTTTTGTTCCATTATTTAAAGAATGAGTCTACAAATTCAAATTTGTTAAATACTTGTAAGTCTTCCATCCCTTCTCCAACACCAATAAACTTTACCGGGATTTGAAATTGGTCAGAAATACCTATCACCACACCGCCTTTTGCAGTACCATCCAATTTGGTAACAGCCAAAGCAGTTACCTCAGTGGCAGCTGTAAAATGTTTTGCTTGCTCAAACGCATTCTGCCCGGTAGAGCCATCAAGTACTAACAAAACTTCATGCGGAGCATCCGGAACCACTTTTTGCATCACTTTTTTTACTTTACTCAACTCGTTCATCAAATTGATTTTATTGTGCAATCTACCAGCAGTATCAATAATTACAATGTCTGCCTCATTGGACACTGCACTCTGCAAAGTATCAAAAGCAACCGAAGCAGGATCACTTCCCATTTGTTGTCGCACCATAGGTACTTGAACACGGTCTGCCCAAATTTGCAATTGATCTATAGCAGCAGCTCTAAAAGTATCAGCGGCACCTAATACTACTTTTTTACCAGCTTTTTTGTATTGGTAAGCTAGTTTTCCTATGGTTGTTGTTTTTCCAACACCATTTACGCCAACTACCATTATTACATAAGGCTTTTGGGTAGGAATCTCTAGTTCAGATGCATTACCGTGGTTGTTTTCAGAAAGTAAGGCAGCAATTTCTTCTCGTAATATTTGGTTTAGTTCCTCTGTACCTAAATATTTATCACGTGCAACTCTCTCTTCAATTCGTTCAATAATTTTTAAGGTAGTATTTACTCCAACATCTGAGGAAACCAAAACTTCTTCCAAGTTATCTAAAACTTCGTCATCTACTTTCGATTTTCCTGCAACGGCTTTGGTAAGTTTGCTAAAAAAACTTGTTTTAGTGGTTTCTAAACCTTTGTCTAAGTTTTCTTTTTTATCGCTACTGAAGAATTTTTTAAAAAAACTCATAGGTGGATTTTTTATTTGAATGGCAAAATTACTAAATATTATCGGGCTTTTGAAGCATAAAAAAAGCTACTTCGTAAAAAGTAGCTTTTTGATGATTGGTATATTGGATTACTTCTTTTTCAAGAAAGTATCTACATCTTCTGGAGACATCACAGCTTCCACGAAAGTATACGCTCCTGTTTTTGGAGATTTCACCATTTTGATTGCTTTGGTCAATCTTTTAGATGCGGTTTGTAACGATGCAACGGTTTTCTTTGCCATGACTAATAATTATTTAATTTCTTTATGAGTAGTTACTCTTTTTAAAATTGGATTGAATTTTTTAATTTCCAATCTCTCAGGAGTATTTTTTTTGTTTTTGGTTGTAATGTAACGAGAAGTACCTGGCATGCCAGATTCTTTATGCTCGGTGCACTCTAAAATTACCTGAATTCTATTGCCTTTCTTTGCCATTGTGTATCTTTTTTAAAAATCTAAACGATTAAATTAATCCTTGTGCTTTCGCTTCTTTGATTACTGCTGCAATTCCATTTTTATTAATGGTTCTCATAGTAGAAGCAGCTACACGCAAAGTAATCCACTTATTCTCTTCAGGAAGGAAGAAACGCTTTCTGTGTAAGTTTACAGAAAACTTTCTTTTTGTTTTATTCATTGCGTGAGAAACGTTGTTTCCAACCATTGCTCTCTTACCGGTAAGTTGACAAACTCTAGACATGATGTAATCTTTATATCGTTATTCAAAATCAGGGTGCAAATAAACAAAATTTCAATGTACTGCACAAATATTTTTTTTATTTTTTCGAAATTTCTTTCCAAAGCATTTCTAAGGCTTTGTTTACTGCTCTGTCAATCACTTTGCTTCTGGGTTGGCCAAAAGTAAAAGTGCTTGAAATTGAAGATGTTTTGCTTACAACTGCGATGCAAACAGTACCTAAATCAGCATCCGAATCTTTTTTGCTAGGTCCGGCATTTCCGGTGGTTGCAATGGCATAATCTACGTTCATTTTTTCCAAAACTCCTTTAGCCATTTCCAAAGCAACGGCTTCACTCACTACGCTATGTTGTTGAATGGTGTTTGCAGACACTCCTAATAATTCTTCTTTAATTTGTAATTGGTAGCTTACCACACTTCCTACAAAGTATCCGGAGCTCCCGGGTATTTGGGTTAGGGTACTTGCAATTTTACCTCCGGTACAACTTTCGGCTGTTGCCAAAGTTATTTTTTTGGCAATCATTAATTCTTGTATTTTTTGCTCGATGCTTTCTTCTTCTTCCATCCCTACCAATATATGTTGTATCAGTGGGGTTACTTTGGTAATTTCTTCTTGCATGGCTTTTTTTAACAAAGCTTCGTCATTACCTCGAGCAGTTAATCGCAACCGAACCCTTCCTGGACTTGGTAAATATGCCAGTTTGATGAATGCAGGCAATTGGTTTTCCCATGCTTCAATGGTTTGGGCTATCACACTTTCTCCTTCTCCATAAGTCATCAAAGTTTGGTGCAAAATAAACGGACGTTGAAATTCAGCAACTAATTTTGGTACCAAATGATGGTCAACGATGCCTTTCATTTCATACGGCACTCCGGGCATCGACACAAAAATGGTTTGTTGGTGAGCAATCCACATGCCAGGAGCAGTACCATATGCATTATGTAATACGGTACATTTACTAGGCACCAAAGCTTGATCTAAGTTAATTTGCCCTGGTTCTCTGCCCAGTACATTTTGAAATAAATGCAACACATGTTGTTCTACTTCTACATTTTTCACGAATGTGTCTTCAAAGTATGTACATAAAGTTTTTTTGGTGATATCATCTTTGGTAGGGCCTAAACCTCCTGTGATGATTACCAAATCGACTTGATTTTGTAAGCGATGTAACGTGTTTAAAATATGATTTTGGTCATCGGAAATAGAAAGCATTTCGTGCACTTGTATTCCGATTTTTTCCAAACTTTTGGCAATATAGCCCGAGTTGGTATCAGTAATCTGACCAATTAAAATTTCGTCTCCAATAGTTAGGATGGTTGCTTTCATTTACTTACACAATAAAAAAATAATTGAACTTAAAGTTTACAACCTAAAATCTTTATAAATTTCTTTTAATGCTTTTTCAATTTGTGTATCAATGCTTTTGATTAATTCTTTAACCTCTTTTCTTTTGCCATTTCGTTTTGCCCATTCCTCCAATTGTTTCATTTCTTCAAAAGCTATATCTAAGCCTAACAGATCTATAGAAGGTTTTATTTTTTGTAAATAATTATTTGTCATTTGATAGTCTAATTCTTGTACTCCTTTTTTAACTAGTTTCCATTCTTCAGGAACTTCAAAATAAAATGAAGTGATAATTTTAATTACATACTCTTCTTCGTCATTAGACAAAGCATAAACTTTAGATAGGTTGTAATTAAGTGCCATGTTATTTTACTTGAATTCTGAACATTTTTTGATTTTCTAGGTAACCTTCTAAGATGTCGTTTGGATGTACTTTGGCAACACCCTCTGGGGTTCCGGTAAAAATAATATCTCCAATTTTTAAGGTAAAATATTGTGATACATACGAAACAATCTCATTAATCTTCCATAACATGTGATCTGTATTGCCTTTTTGTACTATTTTTCCATTTGAATGTAATTCGAAAGTAATATTTTTAGATAAATCTATTTTTTTTTTCGAAATAAAGTCACCTATTACTGTTGCTCCATCAAAAGCTTTGGCTTTTTCCCAAGGTAATCCCTTGGCCTTCAGTTGTTCTTGTATGTCTCTTGCAGTGAAATCAATGCCCAAACCAATTTCATCGTAATATTTATGTGCAAACTCTGGTTCGATGTATTTCCCAATTTTACAAATCTTTACCAACAACTCTACTTCGTGATGTACATCGTTGGAGAATTCGGGTATCACAAACGGATGTTGTTTTAGTAAAATCGAACTGTCTGGTTTTAAAAACACCACGGGTTCAGTCGGACGTTCGTTTTGTAGTTCCTCTATATGTTTGGCATAATTTCTACCAATGCAAATAATCTTCATTAGTTGTTACATTTTAGTATTTAACTTTCTTAACTTGATAGATGTAAACACCTTTTTCGTATACAGTGGAAAATCAGCACTTTGAATCCATCCATAATAACCTAAATCTTGGTCTAAAATTTCTTCTACCGACTTGCCTTTATATTTTCCGAAGTTGATAATTTCTTTGTTGGTTTTCTCCTCTAAAATCACAAACCCAGCGAAATCAACAGATTTATTTCTGGTAGTAAACTGCGATAGTTTTTTGATGTCATTTTCCAAATCATATCGCTCAATTTGGGCTTTTAATATTTCATAGGTTGCCTCGGTATCTGCTGCGGCACTGTGGGCATTTTCTAATTTTTTGCCACAGTAAAATTGATAAGCTGCACTTAATGTACGTTCTTCCATTTTATGGAAAATAGTTTGTACATCTACCGATACGGTGTTCTTTAAATCAAAATCCATCCCTGCACGTAACAATTCTTCCACCAACATCGGAATATCAAATCGGTCTGAATTAAATCCAGCCAAATCAGCATCTTTTATCATTTGATACACTTGTGGTGCTAGCTGCGTAAAAGTAGGTTCATTGGCTACCTTCTCATTGGTAATTCCGTGAACTTCGGTTGCTCTGTTTGGGATTTCCCTTTCTGGATTCACCAACCAAGTTTTACTTTCTTTATTGCCGTTCGGAAAGATTTTTAAAATACTTATTTCTACAATTCTGTCTTTTGTAACATCCGTTCCGGTGGTTTCTAAATCGAAAAAGCAAATTGGTTTGTGCAGTTTTAATTCCATTAAAAATATTTTTTACAAAGATAAGTCATTGGTTTTATTTTTCTCACATAGATTTAAAGCCTACTTATGTATTGTAAATGAAGTACTTACGCATTGTTGACAACTCGTTAACAATACTTTTTTATGCTTTGGCACACTGCTTGAAAAGTACTTTACAAGAACGAAAGTTTTAGTGAATGCCGAAAAACTAAAGAGTAGGCACCACCCTTAAATTGTTAAGTCATGAAAAAAATTACTTTCCTTTTAGTTTTGGCTGGAATGTTTCATACCAGTGTAAGTGTAGCCCAAGATGCTACAAGAGGAATCAGAAATCAGGGTTGGGTAAACCACAATGAACCAATCGTGTTTATGGAACGTGGCATTGAGTTTTATGTTTTTGCAGATGGAAGTTTCGATTTTAATACGCGTCCAACCAACTCCCAAGGAACCTTTTATTTTAGAGGTGCCGGAAGAAGAGGCCAACAATTGATAGTTCCAAACTATGGTGTTCGAATTGATACCGATAGCTTTGGTAGAATTAGAAGAATTGGTAACGTATTTGTAAATTATGATGGGTATGATAGAGTGAGCCGAATAGGCACTATCCTAATACAATACAATCGCTTTGGATTGGTTAGAGTTGGAGGCTTAGAGTTGATTTACAACCGAAGAGGACAATTGGTACAATTGGTTGGAAATGTATATCACCGCAACCACGGATTTACTTCTAATTATTATGGTCCATCTCATGGAGTAGCCTACCAAAATCAAGGAGGTTATTACTTCAAGCAGTCAGATCCAGATTAAAATAGAATATAGTTTGAGTTAGTTAGGTTAAGTTTGGTTAGAAATCCCCATAAACACGTTTTTTATGGGGATTTCTTTTGATAAACATATACCAATTTTATTAAGATTTCGTTTTCTTGTTATTTGAACTTTAGGTTTTACTTTTGTACTATAATTAATACTATGCAAGACTTTAAAAAATTATTCGTTTTCATCGTTTTTATTTTCTTGGCTAACTGCAATGCACAAGAAAAAGAAATCATTACCAACCAACTCAATGCCAATGGCAATCGTCATGGTTTATGGAAAGGCTATTATGAAGACACCAAATACCTCAAGTACGAAGGAACTTTTAACGATGGTAAAGAAGTTGGAACTTTTACTTTTTATGATAATACAAAAGCAAAAAGTATCATTGCTACCAGAGTTTTTCAAAAAGACGGAAGTGCATTTACCACTTTTTTTAAAGGGAAATTTAAAGTTTCCCTTTTTTGTTTTTCTATTGATTTGTCTTTTTCT
>CAZAHJ010000059.1:0-12169 GCA_964485115.1 uncultured Flavobacterium sp. | reverse complement strand
GTTATTAATTTTGTTTTAAAACTCACCCCCATCCAATCTTTGATAATAAGGACAATGTTATTAAGTTTAGCTTTTATTTACATCACCCCCAACCCCTCTCCAAAGGAGAGGGGGCATAACCCAATAGATTAGGAGTTTATTTTCATTTCCACAATTAATAAAACGCAATATCCAAGTCATAAATACATTTTTTTCCTCGCATTTTAATAATTCAATCTTTATATATTTTGATTTTCTTCTTCTGAAGGAGCTTTTTCCGAAATTTCTGATGGTTTTTCCCATTTTTTACGTTCCGTCATGTAGTAGATTAATGGCACTACAATTAACGTTAATAGTGTAGAAACAATCGCACCTGCAACCAACGAAATGGCCAAACCTTGGAAAATTGGGTCAAACAATATGATAGAAGCCCCAATAACTACCGCTCCAGTGGTCAATAAAATTGGAGTAGTACGCACTGCACCAGCATCTATAATGGCTTGTTTAATGTGTACCCCATCGTTTAATCGAATTTCGATAAAGTCGATAAGTAGTACCGAATTTCGTACCATAACCCCAGCCAAAGCAATCATACCAATAAACGAAGTTGCCGTGAAGAAAGCTCCCAACATCCAGTGTCCTAAAACAATTCCAACCAACGAAAGCGGAATGGCCAACATCATTACAATAGGTGTTTTGAAGTTTTGAAACCATCCAACAATCAACATATAAATAATGATGATTACCACTAAAAATGCTGCTCCCAAATCACGGAATACTTCTAAAGTAATTTGCCACTCCCCATCCCATTTTACGGTAAAATCCGATTCGTCTGCTGGCTGTTCCATGTACAACTCCCCAACTTGATATCCAGCTGGCAATTGCATTTGTTGCAATTTCTCATTCATCCCTAAAATAGCATACACCGGACTCTCTAAATCTCCTGCCATATCAGCAGTTACATACACTACGCGTTTTTGGTCTTTTCGGTAGATGGTTTTTTGCAACGTATCTAGTACCACTTGTACCAAATCACTTACCGGAACCATCATGCCTTGGGCACTTTTGATTTTTAAGTTTTGAATGTCTTGTAAAGAAGTTTTGTCAGAATCTTTTAACTTTAAAGTGATGCCAACCGGATAGTTAGATCTTTCATCCACAAAATTAGTTACCGGCATTTCTCTCAACAAATAGGTCAAATTGCCCACAATTTGTTGTGGAGCTACTCCATGCAACATGGCTTTTTCACGATCTATTTCTAATCGATATTCTATCTGATCATCTTCTACCATCCAATCGATATCTACAATATCTTGGGTGTTTTGCAAGATGTCTTTTACTTGGTTTGCAACTTTAATTTGCTCTTGGTAGTTTGGTCCATAAATTTCTGCTACCAAAGTAGATAATACCGGAGGCCCAGGTGGAACTTCAATTATCTTTACATTAGCTCCATACTTCGCAGCAATTTTCTGAATTTCTGGTCTCACCACTTTTGCAATATCGTGACTTTGTAATTTTCTGTCTGCTTTATCTAATAAATTCACTTGAATGTCAGCCATATTGCTTCCACCACGCAAATCGTAATGACGTACCAAACCATTGAAAGTAATTGGAGCTGAAGTACCTACATAGCTTTGATAATTCACCACTTCCGGAACAGTTTTTAAATACTGGGCAATTTCTTTGGTAACGGTTGCAGTTCTTTCTAGGGTGGTTCCTTCCGGCATGTCAATTACCACTTGGAATTCGTTTTTGTTGTCAAATGGCAACATTTTCACGGCAACTGATTTGGTAAAGAACATCAATACCGAACCTAAAAGCAATACCACAGTAATGCCCAACATCACCCAACGTTTTTTAGGACTATCTAAAAATGGACGCTCAAATTTGTTGTAAATTTTATAAATCCAACTGGTTTCTAAGCCTTGTTCTTCTTTGTGTTTTTGCTCGTCTTTTTCGTGCAATAAATGGTATCCTAAATATGGGGTTACGGTTAAAGCTACAAACAACGATAGCAACATGGCAATAGAAGCTCCAATTGGCATCGGACTCATGTATGGTCCCATCATTCCTGATACAAATGCCATTGGTAAAATTGCAGCAATTACCGTAAAGGTTGCCAAAATAGTAGGATTACCTACTTCGTTGATGGCAAAAATGGCTGCTTGTTTAAATGGCAGTTTCTTCATCTTAAAATGTCGATGCATGTTTTCGGCTATGATGATGCTATCATCTACCACAATACCAACCACAAAAACCAAAGCAAATAAGGTAATTCTGTTAAGCGTATATCCTAATAAATAGTAGCTAAACAAGGTCAATGCAAAAGTTAATGGCACCGAAAAGAATACCACCAATCCACCTCTCCATCCCATGGCCAACATTACTAATACGGTAACTGCAATAATGGCAACCCCTAGGTGCAATAACAACTCCCTTACTTTGTGCGAAGCAGTTTCTCCGTAGTTACGAGTCACTTCTACTTTCACGTCCTCCGGAATTAAATTGCTTTTTAGCAATTCTACTTTAGTGATGATTTTTTCTGCAATTTTCATGGCATCTGCCCCTTTTACTTTGGCAATGGAAATGGTAACTGCAGGATATTCGGAGCTATTAGAATCATTCGCATTTTGGTAAGCACCATAACCAAATGATACGTAATTGGCTGGTGTAGAAGCCCCATCTTCAATGGTAGCAATTTGTTTTAAATACACTGGCATGTTTTGATTTACCCCTACTACCAAATTTTCTACATCCTCGGTGCTGGATAAAAACTTACCTGTAGTTAACAAATACTCTTGGTCGTTTTGCACAAAAGCACCTGATTGAGCACTGCCATTATTGGCTTGCACCATTTGCATCACAGCCAATGCATCGATTTTATTTTCTCCTAACTTATCTGGGTCTAAGGTGACTTTGATTTGACGTGATCTTCCACCAATTTCTTTGGTAATGGCTACGTCTTTTACTTTTTCAATTTCGTTAGTTACTTCCTCGGCAATTTGTCGCAATTGAAAATCATCGTAGGTTTCACTCCACAAAGTGATACCCATCATCGGAACATCGTCAATGGAACGGGTTTTTACCATGGGTGGATATACGCCTTGCGGGAACATGTGTTGGTGTTTCATCAACTCATCGTATAGTTTAACATACGAACGCTCGATGTCTTCACCCACATAAAACTGAACAATAATCATGGCTTGGCCATTCATTGCCATGCTATGTAAGTGCTCTACACCTTTGATGTTTGCCAACACTTTTTCCAAAGGTTTGATCACTCTGCTTTCTACTTCACTCGGATTAGCACCCGGGTAACCAATCAGCACATCTGCCATTGGTACATTAATTTGTGGTTCTTCTTCTCTTGGAATTAAAAAAGAACTGTACACGCCTATCATCATCAAAGCTACCATTAGTAAAATGGTTAACTTGGAATGGATGAAGAAATTGGCTATTTTTCCTGAAATACCTTCTTGCATTTTAATAATTTGAAAATTTGTTAATTTGAAAATTTAAAGACACTTTGCATCCTTTACCAATGGGGCTAATTGACACATTGACTAATTGGCTAATTGAATTTTAGCTCCGTGAAACAATTTGCCTTTGGCTTCTACAATATAAGCTTCGTTGGCATTTATCCCGGATAAGATTTCTACTTGGTCACCATAGGTTTTACCTAATCTTACCCAACGTAAAATCGCTGTATTTTGGGTGCTTACGGTATAAATACCGTTTAATTGTCCCTGCTCAACAATGGCAGTTTTTGGAACTAACAGTGCACCATTGCTATTTGTTTTTTCGGCAGTATTAGCGATCGGAAACTGCACATTGGCAAACATACCCGATAAAATCTTTTTGCTAGGTTTGGTCAAGTTGACTTTTACCAAATACTGACCTCCCGTGTTTTTGGCAGACAAGCTGACTTCCGAAACTTTACCTTCTTCGGTTTCTTCGATAGATTTGATGGTAACTTTTACAGGCATCCCTTGTTTGATTTCCGAAATATTGCTTTCCGAAACCATGGCAGTTACTTGTAAATTTCCGGCTCCTTCTATACTAACCAAAGGCATCCCAGGGTTTGCCATATCGCCTTCTTTTACAAAAACATTGGTTACCACCCCACTGTATGGAGCAGCAATATTGCTGTAAGAAAACTGAGCTAATACCTCATTTCTCATTTGTTTGGCTCCTTCTAAGCCAGCTTTTGCCATTTCAAAACGAGCCGTCATGTCGTCTAACTCTTTTTGTGAAGCACTTTGTTGTGCAAACAACTGTTGAAAACGTTCGTAGTCTTTTTTGGCATTGTTGTATCCTGCAGTTGCTTGTAAAATAGCTGCATCTACTTGTGCTTTTTTGGCTTCCAAGTCGGTGCTTTTGATACTTACCAACAATTGTCCGGCTGTTACACGTTGACCCACTTTTACTGGAATTTTAGTCACAAAACCCATCATTCTAGTGCTAACATTGGCACTGTTTTCCGCTTCAATTTTTCCGCTTGCCGAAACATACGGACTAGCCTCTGTATTTCCTTGGTTGTTTACCAACACTAAAATAGGGTCGTTGGTTTTAATTTCCTTTTTTTCGTCTCCCCCACAAGAAAACAAAATAGTAGAGACAATTACTGTAGTTAAAATTTTATAATTCATTATGTTAAATAATTTTAGTTAGATAAAAAGTTCAAATAATATTTGGTGATATTGAATTGTAAAACTGCTTGGATGTACTCCAATTCTTTTTGAGCTACCATGGTTTCACTTACCAACAAATCGGAAGTTTTTTCCAATCCCTGTTCCATGCGATTGGTTCGGATACGCAATGCTTCTTTAGCTTGTTCTAATGCCAATTTGGTTAGGTGAATAGAATTTTCGGCATCTTGTAAGTCTCTTTGGGTTTTGGCAAACTCCAAATTACTTTGCTTGATGTACATTTCTTGTTCGGTTCTTTGCTTATCTAAAGCCACTTTACTTTTTTGAATTTGTGCCAAACTTTTGTTGCCATCAAATAAATTCCACGACAATTGAGCACCTAAAGTGTAACCATTGGCACCAAATCCGAAGATTTTGGTATCGTATAGTTCATACGATCCAAATGCATTCAAACGTGGTAATAAATTCATTTTGCTGCTTTGGTGCATATTTTCGTATGCTTTGGTGGCTTGCTCCATGGCTTGAAAATCTTTTCTATCTAAAGAAATGGAAGTTGTGTTGCTTTCTAAAGCCAACATTTGCAAACCTTCTTGTGGTTTTAATACCCCTTTATTTTCTTCATTCAATAAAAAATGAATAAAGTCCGATAAATTTTTGGTTTGACTTTTAGCTAAAATCAACTGATTTTCCACTTCGTTCATACGAACTTGCATGGCCAACAAGTCGGTTTTTTGCAACATCCCTTGTTGGTAGTAATTTTCAATAAGTTTTAAATTGGCTTGGGTAGTTTTTTTGGCTTTTTCTACTACTCCCACAGCTTTATAAGCCATTTGTAATTGCATATAGGCTTTTTCAACTTCCATTTGCAAGTATTGGGCTGTGCGATCTTTTTGCAATGCAAAAGCATCCCGTTGAATTTTTGCTGCCTTGCGTTGGTAAAAACCATCTACATTAATAATAGGTTGCAACACTTCAATACGAGTGGCAAAATTTTGAATTTGGTTGGGATCATTCAACAAAGCCGGATTAAAATCTGCTGCTGTTAAACGTTCTTGGTTTAGCTTCGCACCAAATGCCATCAAAGGATTGGTAGTGGTTATGGCTGTATGCGAAGCCGAAATAGAGGGCAAAAAGAGTGCTTTCGATTGGTTGTAGTCCGCATTTGCTAAGGCTACTTGTTGCTCGGCAATTTTTAATTGAAGGTTGGCGTTTACTTTTTCCAATAAAGCAGATTTGGAAACTGTAATGGTATCTTGGGCAAACACCATTCCGAAGCCAAATAAAATTGCTAATGGATATACATAATGCTTCATAGAATTTATTTTTAAATTTGATGAAGCAAAAATATGTTGGGTTTTCTTGCTAGTCAGTAACATTTGTTACCATAATAATTGCCCTTTAATTTTTGTTAATTTTACCTTTTTCATTGACCTCCTATTGCTCAACTTCTATTTTTGTGGTTTAAGTTGTTAGCCATGAAAAATTTATATTGTATAATTTTTGCATTTAGTACCAGTCTATTGTTAGCTCAAACAGATGAGCAGGAAAGAAAAGCTATATTAGATAGTTTGTATATTGAAGAAGTTGAAAACAAAACCGAGAAAATAAAACTATTACATGCGGAACCTTTGTATATAGATTTAATTCGTGATTTAGGTGCCCGAAAAGGAGAGAAAGAATGGAACGTTGGTTTTGGTATTAAAGACAAAAATAAATACGACGAATACGAAGCTTTGGTAGAAAACGAATGGGCTCCTATGGACCGATTGGGATTGGAAATTGAACTTCCTTTTGCTTTTTACTACAAAAATGAAGATGTACAAGCTCCCTCTAGCAGGCTTGAAAGTTTAAAATTAGCAGCCCAATATACTTTTTTAGTGCATGAAAAATCCAAAACCTCATTAGCAGTAGGATATATTCACGAATTTGAAATTATTCCTTTTAGAAATTACAGAAATTCTCGTTTTTTTACCGGGAATGTGTACAATCCATTTTTTGTAGCAGCCAAAAGGTGGGAAAATAATTTCCATACCTTAATTTATACTGGCCCTCAGTTTATCCAAGAAAGAAGTCATGGATGGGAAACCGTTTGGCAAGTGAATACCAATTTTCATTATATGATTCCAGGTACCCGCAATTTCATAGGTTTGGAAATTAACAAGGAAATATACCAAAAAGATTTTGACATGGTATTAAGACCACAAATGCGATTGGCAATTTCCGAAAAAACATTGGTAGGTATTGTAACCGGAATTCCGGTGCAAAGAGAAAACAATCGATTTTCTACTTTTATAAGATTAATATACGAACCCGGACATTAATTTTTCAAACGTATCCCATTTTCCACCAATTCAATTTGTTGGTTTTTGTACAAGGTTCCCACGGCTCGCTTGAAATTCTTTTTGCTCATTCGCAAAACAGTTTTGATTTCTTCGGGTGAGCTGTTGTCATGCAAACCTAAAAAACCATCGTTGGCTTCAAGCTCCTCCAAAATCACTTTTGCATAATCGGTTATGGCATCTGCTACAGTTAAATGCAAGGTAACATCTAACTTACCATCCGGACGAACTTGTTTGATATAAGCCGAATACTTGTCACCAGGTCGTAAAGTTTCCACTCCGGCATGTTGAAACAACAAACCTTTGTGTTTTTTGTTGATGATCACATTGTAACCCAAATCGGTTTTGTGGTAAATGGTAATTTCCACTGCTTCGTTATCCGTGTACGTAACAGGCTCTTTGTCAATGAACTTGTTAATTCGAGAGGATGCTACCAAACGGTTGCTTTGCCCATCAACGTAAACATAAACCAAATAACGCTTGTTCACTTCCATTTTGGTATTTTGTTCGCGAAATGGCACAAACAAGTCTTTTTCCAAACCCCATTGTAAAAAAGCTCCGTATTGGTTGGTATGACTTACTTTTAAGTAAGCAAAATCGTTACAAGTTACATAAGGATGTTGGGTAGTAGCTACTATTCGCTCTTCGTGGTCCAGATACACAAACACTCGAATGTTTTGGTTGACCTCCATTTGGTTGGTAACAAACTTTTTAGGTAACAACACCTCTGTTTCTCCATCGGTTAAAAAAGCACCAACTGAAGTAAAACGAACCAATTGAAGGGTATGAAATATTCCGATTTGCATGAACTAAATTCTTAAGATACAAAGGTAGTTGTAATATTGAGATAAAAAAATGAATGACTTAGTCCATTTCTGTTTGAATATATTTAAAGAAATCTTTTAAAATATTTTCATTTTGCACTTTGGAAGTATTTATTTCCAAAATAGTTTTCGCATTTGTTGAAATAAAATGATTCCATTGGTTTTTTAACGAAATATCATTTTCAATTCCTATATAAGTAAAACCATACATCGCAGCTAAATGTTGGGCTTTTAAATGGTGTTGGGTTTCAAAAAACTGATGAAAAACAGGTTGGTCTTGGTGACCGGGTAATATTCTAAATATTCCACCTCCACCGTTATTGATTAAAATGATTTTAAAATTATTCGGAATGTATTGGTTCCACAATCCATTGCTATCATAGAAAAAACTCAAATCTCCTGTAATGAGCACTGTTGGTTTTTCATGAAACAATGTGGCTCCTACAGCAGTGGAAGTACTTCCGTCAATACCCGAAGTTCCTCGGTTGCAAAATATTTCCCAATTGGGTTTGGTTTTAAATAACTGCAAATATCTAATAGAGGCACTGTTAGAAACTTGAAGATGTAAATTATCCGGCAAATATTGACAAATAAAGTCAAACACTTTGAAATCTGAAAACGGAGCTTGCTGTGCAAAAGCAATTGCCTTTTCTTTTTTACAATGCCAGTTTTCTAAAAAATAAGTCGCATACCCTTCCCTATTTGGTTGAAAGGTAAGCTGTTTCAAACCATCTAAAGCGGAAATATTTACATGACCTGTCAATACTCCAAAAGTATCGTTGGCTTTAGTTGCATCTACATGGTAATGGTATTTTGGAGGGTGACTTCTGAGCAAAGCTTTGATTCTTTTAGAAACCAACATACCTCCTAAGCTAATTAAAATATCCGGTTGAAATTGTTGCTTGTCGGTTTCTGAAAAATCACTAATCAACACATCAATTTCATCTATGATATTTGGTGCATGCACATTCGAATTTTTCTCACTCAATACCAATACCGAGGCATCGTTGGAAAATTCTTCTAACAACTTTTCTAATTGCTCATTTTTATGTTGGTCGCCAATTAATAGCAACTTTTTGGTAGATTGGTTCCAAGCTTCTACTACTCTTGGTAATAAGGTTGTTTTAGTTATTTCTTCAGAAAAATCCACCCAATGTGGGGTTCTGGTATAATCCGATACCAATTCGTACAAAGGCTCTTCAAAGGGCACATTGATATGCACCGGACCTTTGCCTACTTTGGCTGTGTAAATGGCATCTTGAATGGCCACATCGTTATCTACAGTATCTTCATCGGAAAGTTGTACACTCTTTAAAATATGGTTGGCAAATACGTTTTGTTGACGAATGGTTTGTCCGTCCCCAATATCAATTTTGTGCGAAGGTCTGTCGGCACTCAACACAATTAGCGGAATTTCGCTGTAAAAAGCTTCTGCAATAGCCGGATAATAATTCAACAAAGCACTGCCCGAAGTACATACCAATACTACCGGTTCCTTTTTTTGTTGGGCAATACCCAAAGCAAAAAAAGCAGCACAACGTTCATCAACGATACTATAGCAACGAAAGCAGGATTGATTTGCAAACCCAAGCGTTAAAGGGGCATTTCTGGAACCCGGAGAAATTACAATTTCTCGGATTTGATATTTTTCAAACACCTGCAACAAAATTTGTGCAGTGGTAATTTTGGGTAAAATCATAATTATTTCATATCAACTAACAAGCTAAAACCAATTCAGCTTAACAGTTTGCTACTTAAACCAACTTTACTTTTTAGCAGCTTCCATGGCTTGGTGTAAATCAAACCACAAATCGTCTGCTCGTTCAATCCCAACAGAAAAACGAAGCAATTGGTCGGTAATTCCTTGCGACATTCTTTCTTCTTTACTCAACAAGGAATGGCTGGTTTTTGCTGGAGATAAAATGGTGGACTCCACTCCTGCCAAACTCATGCTTGGTTTGATGATTTGCAATTTCTTTAAAAAAACATCGGTATCCACCTCGTCTGATAATTCAAACGATAGCATGCCACCAAAGCCTTTCATTTGTTTTTTTGCCAATTCGTATTGCGGATGCGATTTTAAACCCGGGTAATACACCGAAGCTACTAAAGGGTTTTCGTGCAAACGCTTGGCCAATTTTTTGGCATTTTTGTTTTGTTGCTTAACTCTTACATGCAAGGTTTTGACACTTCGTTCTAACAACCAAACCGTATAATCGCTAAGGTTAGCACCTAAATTGATACCGGTAACAAACATTTGTTGGATGTGCTCTTTTGATGTCATGACCACACCTGCCAATATATCGCTGTGTCCACCTAAATATTTGGTAGCACTATGGATGATCAAATCAATACCCAACTCATGTGGATTTTGGTTTACAGGAGAAGCAAACGTATTGTCGATCATCGAAATTAACTGGTGTTTTTTGGCAATATTGGCTACTGCTTGTATATCAACCAAAGTCATTTTTGGGTTCGAAGGTGTTTCTATATAAATCACTTTGGTATTTTCTTGTACACAAGCTTCCAAAGCTTCCGGAGTATCTTCGGCAGCAAAGGAATATCTGATATTCATCCGAGGCAATGTTTCTACCACAAAGTGATAAGTACCACCATACAATTGTTTTTGAAACACCACATGGTCACCACTTTTTAAAAACGACAACAACGCATTGGCTACAGCACCCATGCCACTCCCAAACAACATGGCAGCTTCTTTTTGTTCTAACGCAGCCATTTTTTGTGCCAAAGACACCTGGTTTGGGGTATTAAAATAACGTGGATAACGTTTTACTTCTACTTCTTCGTATGCATAAGAAGTGGCCATGAATAACGGAGAAATAGCTCCTTTAAATTGGGTATCGTTTAATTCTCCGGCATGTACGCACAAACTGGAAAAATGAAGTTCTGAAGAGGAATTTACATTCATTATTTTGGATATTTTAACCAATTACAAAAGTACCGCATTCCAAACAAAATCTGCTACCTTTGCAAAAAAATTAACCATTGCCATGCAGTTACACGAAACCATTGTTGCTTTGGCTACTCCACCCGGTGCAGGTGCAGTAGCAATGGTGCGATTATCCGGAAAAAAATCTTGGGAATTGGCCCAGCAAGTATTTCAATCGGTTTCGGGTAAACAACTGATGCAACAAAAAACGCATACCATTCACCTCGGACACTTGGTGTACCAAAACAGAACGATTGACCAAGTGTTGGTTTCCTTGTTCAGGGGACCTAATTCGTACACCGGGGAAGATGTGGTAGAAATTTCTTGTCACGGCTCCCCTTACATCCAACAACAAATCATTCAGGTGTTTTTAGATTTGGGTGCTAAGATGGCAGAGCCGGGAGAGTTTACTTTACGAGCTTTTATCCACGGAAAAATGGATTTGTCGCAAGCAGAAGCTGTGGCTGATTTGATTGCTTCAGATAACCAAGCGAGTCACCAATTAGCCATGCAACAAATGCGAGGTGGCTTTAGCAACGAAATTGCGAAAATGCGAGAAGAACTACTCAATTTTGCTTCGTTGATGGAATTAGAGTTAGACTTTGCCGAAGAAGATGTAGAATTTGCCGACCGTACGGCTTTTAAACTATTATTGGAACGCATCCAATTGGTTTTGAAGCGATTGTTAGACTCCTTTGCGGTTGGAAACGTAATCAAAACCGGTATTCCGGTAGCAATTGTTGGTGAACCCAACGTGGGAAAATCTACCCTGTTGAATGCCTTGTTGAATGAAGAAAGAGCCATAGTTTCGGACATAGCCGGTACCACACGCGATACCATTGAAGACGAATTGGTGATTGGTGGGATTGGATTTCGATTTATTGATACTGCTGGCATCCGAGATACGAAAGACTATGTAGAAAGCATCGGAATACAGAAGACCTTTGAAAAAATGGAGCAAGCACAGCTTATTCTTTGTTTGTTGGATGGTTCCAAGTTTAAAGTTCCAGGTTACCATCCGGTAAACGAGTTAGAGCAAATAAAAAACAAACACCCTCATAAAAATATCGTCATAATTATCAATAAAAAAGATAGTTTAAAAGATCAGGAAATTGAGGAAATCTGCCTTAAACTTGAAACTTTAAACTTGAAACTAATATTCATTTCTGCCAAAGAAAAATCTGGGATAGATACTTTAAAAAACACTTTGCTCTCTTACGTAAATACCGGAGCTTTAAAAAACCAAGAAACCATTGTTACCAATACCCGACACTACGATGCTTTGCTCAAGGCTTTGGATGCCATCATGCGAGTACAAAAAGGCATGGAACAACAGTTGCCTTCGGATTTGTTGGCTATGGATTTGCGAGATGCCCTATATTATTTTGGAGAAATTACCGGGCAAGTATCTAACGATGAACTGCTTGG
>CAZAHJ010000058.1:0-12514 GCA_964485115.1 uncultured Flavobacterium sp. | reverse complement strand
TGCCCCCACAACCCCGTACTCCAAGTCAAAAAAAGTAATAATCCAATTGTATTGTGCCAAAATTTTAAGTTTTTGTACCGATGTTTCATTTGTAATAAATTTAAAAAAGTGAAACCAATCTAAACTAATTAGGTTGTTTTTATCCGTTTGCTTAAAACAAAAGCGAAAACGTTTTCTTTTTTAAAAAAAATGTAACAACCTAGTTAATTGAATATTAAAATTAATAAAAAAAATATTTCTCCTTCACTTATTCAATTATTAATAACGAAACGAAAACGTTATCGTGTTGATAAAAAAATACTTTTTTGGGGTTGTTTTTTTGTTATCCGTAAAGTTTGTCGTAATTATTTAAATTTTTAAGAAGTGGGTATTGCCAAAATTTTGTTTACCACTGCATCAGGACTAATGGTGTACATGGCTTTTTCATAGCCCGGTACTTGTTTTTTGCCATACACCGAAGTGGGTAAAAAAGGATATTGTTCTCGGTTGGGCAACAAACTGTTTTCCAAAGGTTGTTGGAATGGGGTAAAACCTAAATACGGATGGGTTGCTCCCCATAAAGTTACTACCGGAACCCCATATATTGAAGCCAAGTGCCCGTTGGCACTGTCCATGCTCAGCATGACTTGTAAATTGGAAATCAACCCCAATTCTTCTGTTAAGGTAAATTTGCCGGCTACCACTTGTATGTTGGGTGCGGTTGCCATTTGCTGCAATTGAGCGGTTTCTTTGGCTCCTCCTCCAAATAAAAAAATGGTTCCTTGGGTATTGGTACTTAATTGTTCCAACACTTCTTGCATTAAAATGACAGGATATACTTTGGTAGCATATTGGGCAAAAGGCGCAATGCCAATCCAAGGTTTTGGAAAGTTTTGCACTGTAGCTTGCACTTTTTCTGGCAAAAGTCTCGCAGGAGCAATGGCATGCTTCCAATTTACCGCAAAACCTAATTTCTGAAAGGTTTGTTGGTGTCGCTCTATGATAGGGGTAAGCGGATGCAAAGTTTTTTGTTGCAACTTGGTCAGTTGCTTTTTTACCTTTCTTGCTTTTGGGGTATATGCCGTTCGAATACCCATTAAACTAGCCAAACTTCGAAAAATTTTGGATCGAACCACTTCGTGCAAATCTGCTACATGGGTGGGATGCATTTTTTTAATATCCCAAAACCATCGAAGTATTCCGATGAATCCTCGGTGTTTTCCTTTGGTATCTACCTGAAAAAAGTGAATATTCGGAACTTCTTGAAACAAAGGTTCCCATCCTGGTTTGGAACAAACGGTGAGTTTTACTTCTGGATATTGGTGGGCAAAAGCTCGCAACAAAGGTACTGTCATGGCAACATCTCCCAAGGCAGACAATCGTATAACAATCAAATGAGCTTGCTTTTTCAACCAACTTATTTTTTACCCTGATACAATACCGGATTCAACGATTCGTCGTTGTACATTTTCATTTGTTTATACACTTTCATGTACTTGTGTCCCTGCTCAATATCGGTAAGTAATTGATGGATGGAGATTAACATATCTTGCTTTTGCTCCAACAACACTTGCAATTTTTCATTGCATTTGATGCGGTGCTCTTCCGAAGCATCTGCTCTGGTAGCTTCTTCATGCATGTGGTAGATTTTTAATACCAAAATCGACAATCTGTCTAAAGCCCAAGCCGGACTTTCGGTGTTAATTTTGGCATCCTCTTTTACATGAACTCCTTGGTATTTCTGTAAAAAATAACTATCGATATATTCCACCATATCAGTTCGAACCTGGTTGGAAGCATCTATTTTTCGTTTTAATTCCAAAGCTGCTACCGGATTTATATTCGGATCGCGAATGATGTCTTCGTAATGCCATTGTACGGTATCTACCCAATTTTTGGCATACAATAAATGTTCGATACTTCCTTTTTCAAATGGGTTTTGCATTGGATAATTCACGTCATTCCATTGGTGGTAGTCGTTTACCGATTGTTCAAAAATTTGAAAAGCAAATGCTGAAAACATCTTCATGATTAATAAATCTATTTTGCAAAGATAGCTTTTTTAAAAAAGCTAACTATAACCTACAAAAAACAACTAATTTTAAGGCAAATAATTTTGAAATGCATTTACATTACCTCAACGAAAAACCCAGTTTACTGACTCATTTTTTAAATGAACTTCGCGATATCGAAATTCAAAAAGAAAAAGGCAGATTTCGAAAGAATTTAGAAAAAATTGGCAGCTTGATGGCTTATGAAATGAGTAAACATCTAGATTACAAGCCTATTGCGGTTACTACACCCTTGGGTCAAAAAGCTTCGCACGATTTGCAAGACAATGTGGTGGTTTTGTCTATTTTAAGAGCTGGTTTGGCATTGCATCAAGGGTTTATTGCATTTTTAAATACTTCCGACCACGGTTTTATCTCGGCTTACAGAGATCATTCTGACGAATTTCACTTTGAAATTAAAGTAGAATACATGGCGGTACCTGATTTAAAAGACAAAATTTTGTGGATGGTAGATCCCATGTTAGCTACCGGAAAATCGATAGTAGAAGTTATTAAACACTTGCAAGCTTTGCACCAACCTAAAGAAATTCACTTGGCAGTAGTAGTAGCTGCACCCGAAGGAATTGCTTATTTACAACAACAATTGCCCGAACAAGTGCATTTGTGGATGGCAGATGTAGACGATTGCTTGAATGAGCACCAATACATTGTGCCCGGATTGGGAGATGCCGGTGACTTGGCTTACGGTGTTAAACTATAGTTGCAAATAAAACATCGTAAAAGAAAAGAATGTTATCACCCAAAGTAAAAAGTTCTGTAAATTCTTATTTTGAATTTTTTCTAAATAATTAGCCGTTAAAATAGCTGCAGGAAATACCATCCACAACAATTGTTCTGGTTTTTTTTGAAAAGAAGTCAAAAATATAATCAAACCTATTGCTACTGCCCATGCTAATTTAATGTATGATTCTTTTTTATTGATGGCTTTTTTTGGTAAACTTTTCAGAAAATTACCTGTTCCGAACAACATTAAAATTGAAAGTGCAGTAAATCCTATTGCTTCGTGTTTTTGTAAATTTATATTCCATTGTAAAGAAAATTTCATTTTATTTGATAGCCAAAAATGCCAATCAAATCCAATCCATTCACAAAACGAAACATATATAACGCCAACTGATAGCAAAGCAAATATTGGAATTATCCAGTTACGGTAATTGTAATCTCCGGAAGCTAAAATGCTGTAAAAAACCAAAACCAAAAAAATAATAGCCCAAAACTCCAACAATGCTCCGGTTAAAATTAATAACGCCGCATCAAACAAACGAGTTTGCATGTGTTTGCTCCCTTGAATGGCCATCAATCTTCTAATTCCTAACATCACCAAAAAAACCGATCCCGTTAAGTTGATGTTGGTAAATACTCCAGGTATAAATAAAATAAATAAAGTAGCCAACAAAAAAGCAAAACTATTGTTTTTTGTTAATTCCTTTTTTTGGCATAATTGTTCTAGTAAAATTAAGCTAATGGCCAATAAAATAAATACCAGAAATTGGTTTCCTAGTACTTGGTACCAAGCTAATGAAACATTGGAAAAACCAAATAAAAAATTCAAAACCAACAAAACAATTAGCAAAATAACGTAATTGATTGGATTGGTTTTGTTAAAGAAATTGGCAATCATCGGATATTTTTATAAATTTGCAATCGCTAAGATACATTAAGTGATCTTTACATGAAAATGTTGCTTAGTTTTACCAAACAATTTATCCAACTTTTGCACTTATGAAAGCTTTTTTTGAATTAATCGAATCTTTATTTGTTGATTTGTTGTTTATGCCTTACGACTTGCTTCGCGATTTTGAAGTTTCTTCATGGTGGGGAGCAAATATCGTTAGCTGGATTTTTATTCTCATTTGTGCTTATTACTTGGTTTATTGGCACAAACAAATATTGGTTCAAAAAGCCAATAACGAAGACAACCAAGATACTACTGCACATTCGTTTTTAAAATAAAACTTACCAAAAAGGCTCCATTAGGAGCCTTTTTTATATTAAGTCTAGTCCAATATCTTTTCGGTAATATATGTTGTCAAAGTGAACTTTGGCAATGTTTTGATAGGATTGGTTTTTAGCTTCTTCAATTGAATTGCCAAAAGATGTAAAAGCCAACACCCTACCTCCATTAGTTACCACTTGGTTATCTTTTAATACAGTTCCTGCATGAAACACCAAACTATTTTCTACTGTATCTAATCCGGTAATCGTTTTGTTTTTCTCGTAAGCTTCCGGATAGCCTCCAGAAACTACCATAATGGTAACAGCTGTTTTTTCAGAAACTTGTAAACTAACTTCGTTTAATTGTTGGTGGTGTACTTTTTCAAATAGCTCTACCAAATCCGACTCCACTCTTGGAATAACCACTTCGGTTTCCGGATCTCCCATTCGCACATTGTATTCAATTACATAAGGGTCGTTGCCAACTTTAATCAAACCTATAAAAATAAATCCTTTGTACACCATGTGTTCTTGTTGCAAACCAAAAATGGTAGGTTGTACAATACGTTCTTCTACTTTTTGCATAAAAGCTGCATCGGCAAAAGGCACCGGAGAAACTGCTCCCATACCACCGGTATTCAATCCGGTGTCATGCTCTCCAATTCGTTTGTAATCTTTGGCAGAGGGTAATATTTGGTACGATTTTCCATCGGTTAATACAAAACAACTCATTTCTATACCGCTCAAAAACTCTTCAATCACCACTTTACTGCTTGCTTTACCGAATTTGGCATCTACCAACATTTGTTGCAGTTCTTTTTTGGCTTCTTCTAAATCTGATAAAATCAACACCCCTTTTCCGGCTGCCAAACCATCGGCTTTTAATACATATGGAGCAGTTAGGCTATCTAAAAATTCAAAACCTTCTTTTAGGTTTTCTGCAGTAAATGTTTGGTATTTTGCTGTTGGTATTTGGTATTTTGCCATAAATGCTTTTGCAAAATCTTTACTTCCCTCCAATTGAGCTGCTTCTTTAGATGGTCCGATTACCATCACATGTTGAAGTGTCTCATCTTGTTGAAAAAAGTCGAAAATTCCGGCTACCAATGGATCTTCCGGACCTACTACTACCATTTGGATGTTTTCTTGCAAAACCAACTGTTTAACTGCTGTAAAGTCGGTTGGTTGTAATGCAATGTTAGTAGCTACCTGTTCTGTTCCTGCATTACCTGGAGCTACAAAAAGTTTGGTACAATACTGGCTTTGCGAAATCTTCCATGCCAAGGCATGTTCCCGACCTCCTGAACCTAAAATTAAAATATGCATGTGTGTGGAATTAATTGCAAAAATAAGATATATAATCCAAATTTACTTTGGTAAAGCTAGTATGCTTTTTCTTCGCCTTTAAAAATGTTGACTACGGTTTGAATGATGATTTTAATGTCTAATACAAAAGACCAGTTTTCAATATAAAATACATCATACTTGATTCGATTTACCATATCATCATCTATTTCAATTTCGCCTCTGTAGCCTTTTACTTGTGCCAATCCTGTAATACCTGGCTTTACATAATGCCGTACCATATATTTTTTGATTCGTGAAGCATAATTTTTATTTTGCGACCACAAATGAGGTCTTGGACCAACTACACTCATATCGCCTAATAATACATTATAAAATTGAGGCATTTCATCTAAACTTGTTTTGCGTAAAAATCTTCCTATTCGGGTTACTCTAGGGTCATTTTTAGAAGCTTCACTTTCGGTTTGGTGGTTTAAACGCATTGAGCGAAACTTATAACAGAAAAACTCTTTTTCATCTAATCCGGGTCTGCCTTGTTTAAAAATAGCTGGTCCTCTTGATTCTAACATAATTAAAATAGTAAGTAATGGTGTTAACCACGATAAAATAAATAGGATGACAATCAAAGAGAAAAAAATATCAAAAGCCCGTTTTAAAACTTTGATAATCGGGTCATGCAACTGGGTTTTTTGGAAAGATAAAACCGGGAAAAACTCGTAATAATCAATTTTCAAATTCTTCGAAAGAATTTGGTTAGAGTCGGGAATAAATTTGATTTGCAAATTGTTTTCATCCACAAAATCTATCAAATCTTTCATTTGATAGGTTTTTAATTCGTTTAACGAACAATAAATTTCGTCTATTTTATTGTCCAAAATAAAAACTGGTGCCTTTTCCGTCTTTCCAATAATTTCTGGACCTGTTTTTTTATCGGAGAAATAGCCAAAAAAACGATAGCCATAATCGGGGCGTGAATCAAATACGCGTTTTAGTTTTTTTGCTTCTTCTGTGTATCCAATAATTACCGTATTTCTAAAATTATTACCCGTAGCTAAACGATATTTTTTAAGGTAGATAAAGAAGAAATACTTCATCAAAATCACACTGATAAAAACTACCGATATATATAGAGCTACCTCTTTGGGGTGGAATTGAAACTCTTTAGCAAAAGGAAAATAAGCAATTACCAACAACGAAAAGATACTGATTTGTTTGAGTATCTTGGTTAAAATTTCTACTGGAGTGGTAAAACGATAAATTTGATAAAAACCAACAAAAAAAGATAATATGACCCAAGCTACCGTTTGATAAATCCTAAAATTAACACAATTCAACCCCATATTATCCAATATAAAATAACTCCAGAAATTCAAGAGTATTAAGTCGATAATTACTGCAATGGGTCGTATGTATTTAGAATATCTTCCTTTTGACTGTTGTGCCATGTTTGACTTTCTATCTTATAAAATTAGAAAAATCCTTGTGCTCTTCTTTGGCCAATTCTTCTGGTGACAACGATTTAAAATAATCGTAGGTTATTTTCATTCCTTCTGCTCTGCCAACTTTTGGTTCCCAACCTAATATTTCTCTTGCTTTGGTAATATCTGGCTGACGTTGCATCGGATCGTTGATTGGCAGTGGTTGATAAACAATTTTTTGTTGTGTTCCGGTAAGTTTGATGATTTCTTCTGCAAAATCACGAATGGTGATTTCATCCGGATTTCCAATATTTACAGGTAAGTGATGATCCGAATGTAACAATCGGAAAATGCCATCTACTTGATCATCAACATAACAAAACGAACGTGTTTGCGAACCATCTCCAAAAACGGTCAAATCTTCTCCTCGTAATGCTTGCCCAATAAATGCCGGAATTACTCTTCCGTCATTCAATCGCATTCTTGGCCCATAGGTATTAAAAATTCGAACAATTCTAGTTTCTAAACCGTGAAAAGTATGGTAGGCCATGGTAATGGCTTCTTGGTAACGCTTGGCTTCATCATAAACGCCACGTGGTCCAATGGTATTTACATTTCCATAATAATCTTCGGTTTGAGGATGCACCAAAGGATCTCCATAAATTTCGGAAGTAGAAGCAATTAAAATTCTTGCCCCTTTTACACGAGCCAATCCCAACAAATTATGGGTTCCCATGGCTCCTACTTTTAAAGTTTGGATGGGAATTTTTAAATAATCTATCGGGCTTGCTGGAGAAGCAAAGTGTAAGATATAATCTAATTTTCCGGGTACATGTACAAACTTGGTTACATCGTGGTGGTAAAATTCAAAACGAGCATCTTTAAATAAATGCTCGATATTTTTCAAATCACCTGTAATAAGGTTGTCCATTCCAACCACTTCATATCCTTCTGCTATAAATCTATCGCATAAATGAGAGCCTAAAAAGCCGGCTGCTCCGGTTATTAAAATTCTTTTCATTGTTGTTGTTTTGTTACTTTCGGAAGCATCATTAAGGTGAATATGGAAAAAAATACGATGCCTCGTTGTCTCCATAAAAAGGATTCTGTCAAAAATAAACTTATCATTAGGATGGTGAAAGCAATTGGCACAAAATCTTTTAAAGAAAACACATTTTTAACCAAAATGAATAATATAAAAACTAATAACAAGAGCCCGAATATTCCTAAATCGGCTAAAAGTTGTAAATACTGGTTGTGAAAATTCTTTCTTTGGTAGCCCTCTGAGTTTTCGTTCCCAAGAAAAACATTGTACTTAATAGCTTTTTCTTCCAGTTTTTTATACGATCCTTCCAATCCATATCCTGTGAGCCAAGGTGATTCATCTTTTAATAATTCTTTTAACATTCTGGCTTGGTAAACTCTAAATGCAGTTCCCGGGAAAAAATCGTTTGGAGAAAATTTCTCTTGGTTCCAAGCTTCATATACACTAACGATATGAATGCCTTGGTTTTGCATTTCTAATACGGTATGACTGATACTTTTTTCATTATTTGCTTGCAATTCCACCGCAAATCGCTCTTTAATTTTACCGAAAAACAATATACTTCCAACCAACAAAACAAATATCATCAAGTTTCGCATGCGAAGTTTTTGGGCACTCTTGGTAAAGAAAAAATAGTTCACCAAAAACAACAAAACAAAAACTACGATAATCAGTTTAGAAGAAAGTAAAAACAACAAGGTTGCTAAAAAAGCTGCAGAAAACCAATGAATGGTTTTTTTTAAGGAAAGATTATAAAAATAAAAAAATGCCAAGGCAAAATAAACCGAAACATGGATGGCATTGACCTCTTTGGTAACTAATTCGTGGTAAAAAAATACTTCTTTATTGCCGGTTTGAATAAATCTAAAAATTGCTTTTACTACATAATAAATACCATATCCTACCATGCTATAGCTGTAATATTTTAAAACAACTTGCTTGATTTCTTTGGTAAAAACTGGTAAAAACACAAAAAGTATAGGCAAAAGCACCCAATAAATATTTCTAGGGATCGTTTTTAACGTTCTTTCAGGGTCTACGCTCCAAAAATAACTTACAGCAGAAAGTATAAATAGTGCCGCAAACAGATAATAAACTATGTGACTTCCTACTTGCCATTTTTTATAGGAAAATAATGTAATGGCTACCAAAAGCAATAACATCAAGTTATTGATTCCTAAAGATAAAGGGATGGTAATAATATATAAAGTAATTGGAATGAAGGCAAAATGTTGCTTTTGGTTATTTTGGATATCGCTCCAAACACTGTTCCAATAACTGTAAATATTGTTCATTAATATGGTTCCAGTTAAACTCTCTCTCAATTGTTTGAAAGTTATTTGTTACAATCTGCAAGTTAGAATTTTTTTGCACAGTTAGAAGTAAATTTTTCACTTCTTGGGCATTTTTAAAATAAAAGGCGTTTTCTTTTAAAATCCCCTTATTAAAATCATTGCTATGTGCCAAGATAAATGCTTGAGATGCCATGGCTTCTAACAAAGATGGATTGGTACCACCAACCGAATGTCCATGAAAGTAAAATTGACAAAAATATCTTAGATTATTTAGGTCGTTTATTTGATAAATTGCTCCTAAAAAACGAATGTGGGTATGATTTTTATACTTATTTTTTAAGTATGTTCCATATTTGGTTTCGTGTTTTCCTATCACTAAAATAGGGGTGTTTTGACCGCTTAATACCACCCCATCTAATACCATTTCCAGGTTGTTTTCCGGTTCAAAACGAGCCATCAACATGTGGTATTGGTTGGGTTGTACTTGGTATTTTTGTACAACAGAAACATTAGGTTGGTTAAAAGGATGTGCTCCGTAAGCTATGTAAGTAGAATCTTTTCCGTATCGCTTTTTTAAAAAAGTTTGTATTCCTAAAGAATCTGCTACCAAATGATCGCTGGTTACAGCAGCCAATCGTTCTGCAAAACGTAAAAATTGTTGTACTGCACGGTTGTATTTAGAGCGTTTCCATTCAATACCATCCATGTTAGTTACGATAACCGATTTTTTAGGTAATAAAAAGAACCAAATAGAATTGCTGGTATATCCGAGTTGTAAAATCACGTCAAAGTTTCTCTGACGAGCATCTAAAATACAATTATAATCATAAATAAACTGGCCAAAAGTGCCATACTTATATTCCGGATCGTGTTGATGTAATATATGAACTCCCTGAAAAGTATTTTCTTGGTGTGGGTGATTGTGTGAATTGTAACAATATACTTCATGTCCTTTTTGAACCATATACACCGAAAAGTATTCGGCAAATTGTTCAAAACCTCCATAATGATTCGGAATACCACGAGTTCCTAAGATAGCAACCTTCATAAATTTCTCTTACTTGGCAAATATAATTTTTAGAAACTTAAAAGCAGGCTATTTTTTCTACTCTTTTGGCATGTCTGCCTCCTTCAAATGGGGTATGTAAAAACGTAGCAACCATTTCAACTGCTTGTGTTATTGAAGTAAATCGAGCAGGAATACTAATTATATTGGCATCGTTGTGTTGACGAGCCAAAGCAGCGATCTCTTTGGTCCAACACAAGGATGCTCTTATGTCTTGGTGTTTGTTTACCGTCATCGCAATCCCATTTCCGGATCCACAAATTACTATTCCAAAATTTGCTTTTTTTTGGGTAACATCTTCTGCCACAGGGTGACCAAAATCTGGGTAATCTACGCTATCACTACTATCAGTTCCGTGGTTGATTACTTGGTGCCCTTGAGCTGTTAAATAAGCAACAATAGCTTGTTTGTATTCCGGACCAGCATGGTCGTTTCCGATAGATATTGTCATGATTTTAACGTATGTTTCAGGGTTAATGCCTATTTTTACAAAGGTAAAAATTCCCAGCAAAGCTGGAAGTTAAAATCTTTTTTTTTGCAAAAACACACCAAATACGATTATGCTATTGTTGGAACCGGTTTGTCTGGTTTGCTTTTGGCATATGAAATATCGCAACAAGAATTTTTTACCCACAAAAAAATCCTTTTGATTGACAAAGAAATCAAAAACACCAACGATCGGACTTGGTGTTTTTGGAGCAAAGAGCAAGGTGTTTGGGAAAATGCAGCAACCAATGTTTGGGAGAAAGCCTTATTTCAAAACGATTCTTTTTCAGCGGTATTCCCTTTACATCCTTACAAGTACTATCGATTAGAAAGTAAAAACTTTTACCAAACTATTTGGAATACCTTACAACAACATCCTAATATCGAATTTTTACAAGCTTATACGGAAAGTTGGAAAGAAACGAATGAAGAAGTGCATATTCAAACTAACCAAGGAGAAGTAAACTGCAAATATTTATTTCATAGTATTTTACAACCTTCACTTTTACAACAACAAAGGCAATATGCTTACCTGAAACAACACTTTATTGGTTGGTTTGTAAAAACAGAGGAAGAAGTTTTTAATCCAGAGGTGGTTTCTTTTATGGATTTTAAAATTCCTCAACAGGGAAACACCCGATTTATGTATGTGCTTCCTTTTAGTAAAACAGAAGCCTTAGTTGAATATACGCTGTTTTCTGCTGATTTATTAAATGAGGGTGCGTATGAAAATGCCATTAAATCTTTTCTTATAGAATTAGGTGTAAAAAATTACACCATAACCGAAAAAGAACAAGGAAACATACCGATGACGTGTTTTCCGTTTTCTACGCAGCAAAGCAAACGAATTATTCAGATTGGTTCTGCTGGTGGCTGGACCAAAGCTAGTACTGGGTACACTTTTTATCCTTCTACCAAAAAAGCAAAACAGTTGGTACAGCAAATCATTCAAGGAAACATGACACCTTTTCGGGAAAAAAAATATCGTTTTTGGTGGTATGATTTGATTTTGTTAGAGGTATTGGATAAACACAATTATTTAGGGGCAAAACTATTTGGAATTTTATTTCAAAAAAATGCAATTTCTTCCATTTTTGACTTTCTAAATGAGGAAAGTACATCCAAAAAAGAATTACAAATCATGGTGCAAATGCCACCTTACTTATTTTGGAAAGCTACGATGCGTGCTTTGGTTCGTTTTTTATATAAGTAATTATTTTTCAATTACTTATGTGTGTTGATTTTTTAAATTGTTAATTCAATTTTACAACTACTTGATTTTCAGTTAACTTTAAATTAACATGAATTGTTAATTATTTTGAAAAAAAAACGAAAGAATTTTTACCATCGCATACTTTTTTTTCTATACCAAAATTGGAACGAATTAACGCTTGTTTTTTAATTCTTTTTTTAGAATTCTTTTGAACTGTTTTAAGGGTAGTTTTCAACAATTTTCAACAAAAAAATTATCGATAAAAACTACCAAAAAAAGGTTATTAACTAATGTTTATAAATTGCTTTAATTTCTTTATTTTTAATTAAAATCACCTAAATAACGTTGTGAATAAGTGTGAATAAATAGGTAAAAAAATATTTTCGGTGTTATCGTTGTAAAGTTATTCGCATCATTAACACCCTATAATCATCATAAAAATATTTTTAAAAATTAAAATTTCTTTTTTCTGTTTTTAGTTATTGTTGAAAACTTCAATCAATTATACGCAACTTTGTTTTTTCGTTTAAGTCTTCTATAATTTTTAAAACGATTTCTGCATCATTTGGATGTACTTTTAAATGAATGCCACCGTAGGCAATGCTTGCCAATGGATCGATAGATATTGCGGTTTCATTTCTAAAAAAATAGGCAATCCCTTCAGCATCTAAAATACTTTTGAGTACCACAATATCTGCCG
>CAZAHJ010000057.1:0-12774 GCA_964485115.1 uncultured Flavobacterium sp. | reverse complement strand
ATGGACTTAAAAAATGCCCAATTAGAAGTGGACCAGTGGATCAAAAACCATGGCGTTCGCTATTTTAACGAACTCACCAACATGGCACAACTTACCGAAGAAGTAGGGGAAGTTGCCCGAATTATTGCTCGTAGATATGGGGAGCAATCTGAAAAAGAATCCGACAAAAACAAAGATTTAGGAGAGGAATTAGCCGATGTAGTTTTTGTGGTACTTTGTTTGGCCAACCAAACCGGGGTAGATTTGCAAGCTGCTTTTGACAAAAAAATGGACCTCAAAACCAAACGTGACCACGACCGACATCAGAATAATGAAAAGTTGAGGTGATTTGGCAATGTGACAATGAGCGAATGAGCGAATGAGAAAATTAGCGAATTAGTTAATTAGATAATGTTTATTAATATTTTTTTCATGACTACCTTAATTCTGTCAATTGTTGGTTTAAAAATGGTTGCAAAATAATGAATATGATTCTTTCAAAAAGTAAACTTTCTTCAACATCAAAAATCCAGATTACTGGATCTAAATCGGAAACCAATCGTTGGTTGTTGTTGCAAGCATTGTATCCTGAAATTCAAATCAGCAACGCTTCCAATTCTCATGATTCTGAAGTAATGGAACAAGTCATTCGCGATTTTAAACTCCAAACCAACTTACACAACCAACCACCAACCATCAACCATCAACCATCAACTACCAACCAATCATACAACATCCATCACGCAGGTACAGCCATGCGGTTTTTGACTGCTTTTTTTGCTATTCAAGAAGGTAAAGAAGTCTTATTAACAGGCTCTGCCAGGATGAAGGAAAGACCCATCACTATTTTGGTAAATGCTTTGCGAGAATTGGGTGCAGATATTTCGTATGAAGAGCAGGAAGGCTTTCCTCCTTTAAGAATTCGTGGAAAAAAAATTACCAAAAATCAAGTTTATCTTCCTGCAAATGTCAGTAGCCAATACATATCAGCTTTGTTGTTAATTGCTCCCAAGTTAGAGAATGGACTGGAAATAACTTTGCAAGGAGAGACGACTTCTTTGCCGTACATTCAAATGACATTAAAAATGTTACAACAAATAGGAGTTGAGGTACATTTTCGGGAACAAAGCATACAGATAAAACCTTTAAAAAATCTATCGGAATTTTCATCAAATGCAATTGTTGAATCCGATTGGAGTTCTGCTTCTTATTGGTATAGTATGGTTGCTTTATCTGCAATCGGAACTAAGGTTCAATTGTCTTTCTTTAAAGAAAATAGCTTACAAGGTGATGCTGTTTTGCAAGATATTTATCGAAAATTTGGGGTAGAAACCATTTTTTATTCAGAGGAAACTATAATCCTAACTAAAACAACTTCCCATTACCTTTCACCTTTCACTTTTCACCTAATAAATGCTCCCGACATAGTACAAACTATTGCGGTGACTTGTTTTGGTTTGGGATTGGCATGCGAATTAACTGGCTTACACACCTTAAAAATCAAAGAAACGGATCGATTACAAGCCTTGAAAAATGAATTAGGAAAGCTAGGTGCAGAGGTAGAAATTACCAATGATTCTTTAAAATTAGCTACTCGAATTAATCCCATTAAAGAAGCAGCTATAGATACCTATCAAGACCACCGAATGGCCATGGCTTTTGCTCCGTTGTCATTACTTACCAAAATTCAAATAAATGAGGCAGATGTGGTGGAAAAATCCTATCCTGATTTTTGGAAAGATTTACAAAAGGCAGGAATCATGTTCAAATGAAATTTTTTAAAAAAGTCAAATAAATCGCCAAGCCCTACCAATTAAAGGATGTTTAAAATAAATGTCCTTTTACTTGACAACCCCTTTTTTCACATTGTATATTTGCACCCGAAATAATGAAGGTGTTAACGAATTACTATTCACTATTCACTTTTCACTAATTACTAGTCACTAATCACTAATATAGTAGCAATGAAGTTATCTCACTTTAATTTTCATTTACCACCTGAACTTTTAGCGGAGTTTCCAACAGAAAATCGCGATGAATCTCGTTTGATGGTAATCCACCGAAAAACAGGAACGATCGAACACCGTATGTTTAAAGATATCATCGAATATTTTGATGATGGAGATGTAATGATCATGAACAACACCAAGGTTTTTCCTGCTCGTTTGTATGGAAATAAAGAAAAAACAGGTGCGAAAATTGAAGTTTTCTTGTTAAGAGAGCTCAATGCAGAGCAACGTTTATGGGATGTTTTGGTAGATCCGGCTCGAAAAATAAGAATTGGTAATAAATTATATTTTGGAGATGACGATTCTTTGGTTGCTGAGGTAATTGACAACACTACTTCCAGAGGAAGAACCCTGCGTTTTTTATACGATGGTTCCTACCAAGAATTTCGTTTAAAATTAAGAGAGTTGGGAGAAACTCCTATTCCGAAATACATCAACCGTGAGGTGACTCCTGAAGATGAAGAACGTTACCAAACCATTTACGCAAAAGTAGAAGGTGCAGTAGCAGCTCCAACTGCTGGTTTACACTTTTCTAAGCACTTGTTAAAAAGGTTAGAAATTAAAGGAATCAACTTTGCAGAAGTTACCTTACACGTTGGATTAGGGACATTTAATCCTGTAGAAGTGGAGGATTTGTCTAAACACAAAATGGATTCTGAAGAAATGTTTATTTCGCAAGAAGCTTGTGATATTGTAAACCAAGGAATTGAAAAGAAACGACAAATTTGCTGTATTGGAACCACTTCTATGCGTGCTATTGAAAGTTCTGTTTCTTCGCAAAGAACCATGAATCCATATATCGGGTGGACCAATAAATTTATTTATCCTCCCTACGATTTTAGTATTGCAACCAGTATGGTAACTAATTTCCACACCCCAAAATCCACTTTGTTAATGATGATATCAGCTTTTTGTGGGCACGATTTAATGAAAAAGGCTTATGAAGAAGCGGTGAAAGAGAAATATCGTTTTTACTCTTATGGCGATGCCATGTTGATTTTATAAAACATAAAAGGGTTCCAAACGGAACCCTTTTTTTATTTGATTTGGTACACCAATTTCATCGTAATATTAGCCTCCTTTTTCTTAGAACTAGTGTTAAACGAACCACCCCACGAAAAATCTTCGGAGGAGTTTTGTGCTATTATTTGAAAAACTCCCATGTCCGATTTTTTCAACTTACCTAATTTAGCTCCAGCATTTTCGGCAATTTTTTCAGCCCTTGCTTTGGCATCTTTGGTTGCTTCTGCAATCATTTCCAGCTTTAATTCTGCCATTTTGGTGTAGTAATATTCCGGAGCGTAAGAGTTTAATTCCACTCCTAAATTAATTAATTCCGTTACCTCTCTGGAAATTCCTTCCACCTGTGCTACATTTTTACTTTCAATTTGTACATTCTGTGACAAGTTATATCCTGTAAAAACCTGACTTCTTTGGCTACCATATTGGTCGTAACTCGAATCGTATTCTTTGTTGATAGAAACCGCAGAAAAGATAATTTCATTAGATGAAATTCCTTTGGAAGTTAGATACTCTTTAATAATTTTCCGATCGTTGTCTAATGCCGCATAAGCTTCTTTAAGCTGCATACTTTTTCGGTTAAATGAGCTGTTCCAAACAATCAGGTCCGAATCAAAAGCTTTTTTTCCAAGTCCGGTAACACTAATGGTTTCAGAACTTTGGTTTCGATTGATAAATGCATTAGAAGCTATCCAAACAGAAAGCAACATGGTTAATGCAAAAGCTAAAATAGCATGGGAGGTTTTCATTTGTAATTGGTTTTAGGTTTTACAATTCATACTTATCAAATTAGATGCCTCTTTTTTGCTAAATTTACAAACAAAATTTTACTCCCGTGATATTTGAAAATAATTTGGCTTTTGCACAAAGCTTAGACTTAAAAGATCCTATAAATCATTTCAGAGAAAAATTTGTTTTTCCAAAACACAACGGAAAACCGGTAATCTATTTTACAGGAAATTCATTGGGTTTACAACCAAAGTCTGCCCAACATTTTGTAAAAGATGTGATGAATGATTGGGGACAATTGGCTGTGGAAGGACATTTTTATGCCGAAAAACCTTGGTGGGATTACCACGAACGTTTGGCAATACCATTGAGTAAAGTGGTTGGAGCTTTTCCATCAGAAATTACTGTAATGAATACCCTTACTGTAAACTTACATTTGTTGATGGTTTCTTTTTACCAACCCACCAAAACCAGATTCAAAATCATTTGCGAAGAAAAAGCATTTCCTTCAGATCAGTACATGTTTCAATCGCAGGTGAATTTTCATGCACGTCATTTAGGTTTTGACCCTTCAGATGCCTTAGTAGAAGTTAAAAAACGTCCGGGGAATCATCATATCTTGTTAGAAGATATCATGAAAATCATCGAAGAAACCGGAGAACAAACCGCTTTGGTTTTGTTTGGAGGGGTCAATTACTACACCGGACAAGTGTTTGACATGCAGGCCATCACCAAAAAAGGACATGATGTAGGTGCCATGGTTGGCTGGGATTTGGCTCATGCAGCTGGAAATGTGGAACTACAATTACACGATTGGGAAGTTGATTTTGCAGCTTGGTGTAGTTATAAATACATGAATTCGGGTCCGGGAAATGCTTCCGGATGTTTTATCCATCAAAAGCACCACAAGAATAAAAAATTGCCTCGTTTTGCAGGTTGGTGGGGACACAACAAGGAACGAAGGTTTTTAATGGAACCACAATTTGATCCGGTAGAAGGAGCCAATGGCTGGCAAGTAAGTAATTTACCAATTTTATCGCTTGCTCCCTATTTGGCGTCTTTGGAGATTTTTGAAGAAGTTGGCATGAAAGCTTTGATTAAAAAAAGAGACTTGCTTACGGCATATTTAGAGTTTGTTTTAAAAGATATTGATGAACAATTACCCGATACAACTTTTGAAATTATAACCCCTAAGGAAAGAGCGTGCCAACTTTCGGTATTTTTACACGGACAAGGCAGAAAATTATTTGACTATTTAATGTCACACGGAGTGGTAACCGATTGGAGAGAACCTAATGTAATTCGATTGGCACCAGCACCTTTGTATTGCACTTTTGAAGATATGTATCAATTTGGACAAATTTTAAAAAAGGGCATTGAGAAATTAGCCGATTAGTTAATTTGATATTGTTTTAGTGAAAAGTGAAAAGTGAAAAGTGAAAAGTGAAAAGTGAAAAAAGAAACAAACTTTAAACCTTGAACTTTAAACCTTAAATCTTAACCAACAACAAAAATGAACAAACAAGATATCATCCAACAATTTGATCCGAGTAAACCGGGTTTGGCAACAGCAACCGTTTACGGGTTGCCTTTTAGTGCAGAGCAAAGTGAAATTATTGTCATCCCCGTACCTTGGGAAGTTACCGTAAGTTATGGTGCTGGAGCATCCAAAGGTCCGGAAGCCATTTTAGAGGCTTCTTTTCAAGTAGATTTGATGCACCAACAATTCCCTGATTTGTGGAAACAAGGGATTTATTTGTTAGATGCTCCCAAACATTGGAATAAGCAATCTAAAAAATTCAAAAAAATGGCACAGCCCATCATTGCTTTTCAAGAAGAAGGTGGAGAGGTAAGCAAACATGCCGATTTGTATAAAGATTTAAAAAAAATCAACCAAGCTTGTGCCAATTTACATCAAGAAATACAACAATTAACTAACGAATGGTTGGCTAAAGGTAAAAAAGTAGTATTGTTAGGAGGTGACCATAGCACTCCATTAGGCTATTACAAAGCCATGGCTGAGCATCATGAAAACTTTGGAATTTTGCATTTAGATGCCCACATGGATTACCGAATTGCTTATGAAGATTTTACGTATTCTCATGCTTCAATCATGTACAATACTTTACAAATTCCGCAAGTGAGTAAAATTGTTTCTGTAGGAATTCGCGATTTTTGTGAAGAAGAAGTACAAGTAGTGCACAACCATCCTAACAGAACCAAGATTTTTACCGATGCCGACTTAAAGAAACAACAAATGCAAGGAAAAACTTGGCACCAACAATGCGAGGAAATCATTACACAATTGCCTGAAAAAGTATTGATTAGTTTTGATATTGATGGGTTGTTGCCATGGTATTGCCCCAATACAGGAACCCCGGTGCCAGGTGGTTTTACCTTTGAACAAGTAACTTATTTGTTTGATTTATTGGCTGTTTCCGGAAGGCAAATCATAGGGTTTGATTTGGTAGAAGTGGCCCCTGGAGAGGATGATTGGGATGGCAATGTAGGTGCTCGAATGTTGTACCACATGTGTGGTGTTTTGGCAAAAAACCTAGGGATGGCAGTTGGTACTCCCATTAAGTTTTAGTAATTTCCCGTTTAGTTAACTTAAAATAAGCAGCCATGAAGCTTTTGAAAAAACTTTTTTTAATCTTTTTAGGACTTTTAATTTTTATAGTGTTAGCAATTATTGGTTATGCACAATGGTACAAACCATCTTATGAAGGAGAATTAACTTTAAAAGGTTTACAAGAAGAAGTTTCATGCTATGTAGATGATTATGGGGTACCACATATTTATGCCAATAATGAACAAGATGCCATGCGAGCTTTAGGCTACATGCATGCCAAAGAACGTTTATGGCAAATGGAATTGATGAGAAGAATTGCTCCTGGAAAGTTATCGGAAGTTTTTGGGAAAGAAACTTTGGAATTAGACCTCTTTTTTGCGGCTTTAGGCATTGAAGGGCACAACCAAGTTTTGATGCAAAATATCACACCTAATCATCCGAGTAAGGCTTTGGTAGCGGCTTATTTGGAAGGAGTAAACCAATCTATAGAAAACGAAAAAACACCAATTGAGTTTTTATTGACTGGTGTAAACAAAACCCAATTCACTGAATTAGATATTTACAACATATACGGATACATGGCTTTTAGCTTTGCCATGGCACAAAAAACAGATCCTTTACTTACCGAAATTAACCAAAAGTGGGGAGCAGATTATTTGTTTGATTTTGGATTAGATGGCAAATATTTCACCACCCAGTTAGGAGCAGATGCTACCGAAATGGCAGAAATTTCAGCTAAAGTAGTGGCATTGTTAAACAATAGTCCGGTTCCGGCTTTTATTGGCAGCAATAGCTGGGTAATAGGTTCTCAAAAAACACAAAATAAAAAAGTGATTTTTGCCAACGATCCACACATCATGTTTTCGCAACCCGGTACTTGGTACGAAACCCATATACATACTTCCAATTACGAAATTTATGGTTATTACATACCAGGAACTCCTTTTCCTTTGCTAGGCCATAATCGAAATTATGCTTATGGTTTAACCATGTTGGAGAATGACGATATCGACTTTTATCAGTTGGAAAATGCTGCTGAGAATAAAATTTTTATTGGTGATTCTGTAGCTGCGATCACTTCGTTGACCAAAAAAATCAAAGTAAAAGGAGAAAAAGATCGCGAAATAACCGTTAAAAAAACACCGTTAGGCCCGGTGATGACAGGTTTTTCAAAACATCTTCCGGAAAAACAAGAATTGGCCATGTGGTGGATATATCTGCAAGAAAAACACCAAATGATGGAGGCTTTGTATGGCTTGAGTCATGTAAATCAAATGGAAGATTATGTGCAAAGTGTTTCTAAAATTGCAGCTCCCGGCTTGAATGTGATGTATGGAGATGCCCAAGGAAACATTGCGTGGGTAGCTTCGGGTAAATTGTATCAAATGCAAGATTCTGTAAATACGTATCAAATATTGCAGGCCAAAAACAAATCACATTTACAGCGAAAATACCTTCCGTTTGAAAGCAATCCGAAAAGTATTAATCCGGAAAAACATTATGTATATTCTGCCAATAACCAACCCAAAGCGGTAGATGGTTATTTGTATCCAGGGTATTATTTGCCAAAAGATCGAGCACAACGAATTATAGATTTGTTAGAAGTAAAAGATAATTGGACCAAAGAAGATGTTTCGCACATGATGGTAGATGATCATTCGGATGTTGCAGTAGAATTGGCTAGGTATATGTCGCACTACATTGAACGCGAAAAACTTAATAAAGAAGAAGAGTTCGCTTTGCAGTTTTTACTCAATTGGGATGGCAATCATCATGCAAAAGAGATTGGTTCAACGGTATTTAACAAATGGATTTATTTTTATTTGAAAAATACCTTTGAAGATGAATTAGGCGAAAAAGGTTTTCAAAATTTATTGGAAACCCACGTAATGAAACAAATGATTCCGCATCAAATTAAAAATACGGCTTCTGTTTGGTGGGATAATGTTTCTACCAAAGATAAGGTGGAATCTAAAAAAGAGATATTGGTGAATTCTTTTCATCAGGCAGTTGCATCATTAGACAAACAATTAGGTAAAGAAGTAGACAAATGGACCTGGGATAGGGTACATGTTTTGGAGCACCAACATCCTTTTGGAAAAATATCTTTGTTGAGAAGATACTTTAATGTGGGTACTTTTGGAGTTTCTGGCAGTAATGAAGTGATCAATAACTTGATGTTTACCTATTCAGATAACAAAAAACACATCATTAAAGCAGGGCCATCTACCAGAAGAATTATTGATTTTTCTGATGTGGAAGGTAGTTGGAGTATTTTGCCAACCGGACAATCCGGAAACTTTATGAGTAAGCATTACAAAGACCAAGCTAAAATGTATGCAAACGGAGTGTACCGAAAAATGTTGTTAAATAAAAAGGAGATTCAGGAGAATAGCACTTTAATTACTTTTAAAACTGAATAAATTTTGAAAATATAACTATCTGAGAGAAGCTGAAATAAATTCAGTTGGACAGATTTAGTTGGTCAAATTTGTTGGGGTTGTCTCGATGTTTTGGAATAATTAAATAACGTGAGTTCTATATAAATTAGTTTGTATGAAACACTTTGTGGTTCTCTGTGGCTTCTTTGTGACTTTTGTGTTATAACAAAAATTAGCTATGACACAAAATGCACTATCCCAAAGCTTCGAGAACAAAGTTACACAGAGAAAAGTCTACATTTAACTAAATAACATCAACAATATCAAGCACTTAAAGGTATTTCTTCCATCGAAATCAAGTTAAATAGTTTGTTCTATAAAGCATATAGTTCAACATGAGCTTGAAAGAAATTAAACTTTCGTTGAGCTATCAAAAATTACAAGTTTTCTATATTTTCCAATAAAAATAAAGCTCTTTTCTCAATGGCCTTCTTCTCGCTATCGGGCATTTTATTTAACAGTGCATACATCATTTGCATGCGTTGGTTGTTTTGCAAATAAGGTTGTTTTTCTTGCAAAAAATGCCAATACAAACTATTAAACGGACAAGCATTTTCCGAAGTTTTTTCTTTTACTTTATAGGCACAACTACCGCAATAGTTGCTCATTTTATTTATGTAGCTTCCGCTTGAAACGTAAGGTTTGGTGGCCAAAATACCTCCATCTGCATACTGACTCATGCCTCTGGTGTTTGGCATTTCCACCCATTCAATCGCATCAATATAAACACCTAAATACCATGCATCCACTTCGTCCGGGTGGATTTGTGTGAGCAACGAAAAATTGCCAATTACCATCAATCGTTGGATGTGGTGTGCATAACTATCGGTTAAACTTTGCCCAATGGCTTTTTTTAGGCATTGCATGTTGGTTTCTCCAGTCCAAAAGTAATTTGGCAAGTGGTTGTAATTTTGTAATTCGTTTTTTTGTCCATAAGCAGGCATTTCTTTCCAATAAATCCCTCTTACATATTCTCTCCAACCAATAATTTGTCGCACAAAACCTTCTACTTGCGATAATGCAATAACCTCTGGATTTTGTTGGTAGGCTTCCACCACCATATCTACCACTTTTTTTGGAGAAATTATTTTGGCATTTAATGCAAAAGACAAGCGTGAATGAAACAAATACTTCTCTTTGGTGTGCATGGCATCTTGGTAATCACCAAAATAAGGGAGAAGATTTTGTATAAAATAATGTAAGGTGGCTAAAGCTTGTTGCTCGTTAATAGGCCAAGAAATGTTTTGCCAATCTAATTCTCCAAAGCTCTCATAGGTAACCTTTTGCAAATCGTTTTGTATGGCAGTGGCATCGTTTTGAAAAGCAATTTCCCTCGGAATCGGAAAGTTTTCTTTCCATGTTTTTCGGTTGTCTTGGTCAAAATTCCATTTACCACCTAAAGGTTGGTCTCCTATCATCAATACCTGGTGTTTTTTTCGCATGTAGCGATAAAAACTTTCCATCAACAATTGTTTTTTTCCTGCAAAAAACGCTTTTAGTTCGTCTCGATGTGTGTAAAAATGTTCGGTGTCAAATGCTTCATTTGAAATCAAAATTTGATGGCAGAATTTTTTTAATTGCTCCTCTAATCGATATTCATCTGGTAATTGGTATTCGAATTTTTCAATGGCATGCACTTCAATAAAATGATGTATAAGACTAGGCAAATCTTTCCAATTGTTTTCAGAAATCTTTACGTAATGTACCTGATGGCCTTTTTCTTGTAATTGATTGGCAAAATCACGCATGGCCAAAAAGAAAGTTGCAATTTTTTGGATGTGATGCTTCACATAGCCCAATTCTTGTGGCATTTCTGCAAGCAAATAAAGGGTGTTTTCTTTTACTTCTTGGTACCACGAATGGTGTATGTTTAATTGGTCTCCTAAAATCAATCGAAGTTTTTTCATTTCTATTTTCTTTTTACCTCACCCCCAACCCCCTCTACTTTGGAGAGGGGGCTTTCTTCAAAATGGATTTTTTATTAAAGCTCACTATGTCCAAAGTTTCACAAATTCCTGTTGCGGGTCGTATTGCTCAGCTTGCTTTTTGATGTTGAATTTACGGTCTCTTGGGTCGTTTCCTACACCTGATTGGTATATCCAATTCCCGTAATTACTATGTACATCATAATCAATCAAATAACTCTCAAAATAGGCAGCTCCAACCCTCCAATCTTGCTCCCATTCTTTTGCCCAAAACGAAGCCACATTTTGTCTGCCTCGGTTACTCATCCAACCTGTTTGTTGCAATTCTATCATATTGGCATTTACAAACGCTTCTTTGGTTTTTCCTTGGGTCCATAATTCCAGTGCTTTCTTGCTCGACTTCCAAGTGTAATGTTTGTTCAAAATACCCGAAAGGTAAAAAATACGATTGCCGTGTTTTAAAGCAATATACTTAAAATAATCCCTCCAAATTAATTCAAAAAACAACCAGTAGGTACTTTCGTTGCTGCCTATTTTCTTTTCATAGGCTTTGATTTCCCAGTAAATTTCTTTAGCAGAAATACAACCCAAGGCCAACCAAGATGATAATTTTGACGAATAATCGTTACCTACTAGTCCGTTGCGGGTAAGTCTGTAGGTAGAAAGTTTTTTGGTTTCCCAAAAGTAATGTTGTATGCGTTGGTGAGCAGCTTTGGTACCACCTTTAAAAGGAAATGCAGTATGTGAAGGAATTTCCAAAGTAGGATATCCTAAATCTTCCAAACTTGGAATGGGTTCAGTTTGAAAGTAATTGTTTTCCGGAAAAGCATTTGGACTAGGTAAACATTTTCTGACCAATACTTTTGCTTCGCCTTTTTTACGAAACACTGTAAAAACCTCTGGAATTTCTTTCCAATCTTTATAACCAACATCTACCGGATGCCACAAAAATTGGTCGTAAAAATCTACAAAACTTACTTGAGGTAAAACATTTTTTAATTGGTAGATGGTTTTATTTTCTTGGTAAGTGAATTCTTTTTGATGGTAAATGGATTCAATGGAATGGCGGATGACAATTTTTTGAATTTCATTTGCCACATTGCCTTTTACAACCAATAAGGGAATGTTTAAGGCTTTTAATTGAAGTTGGAGGTCGTGCAGGCTATCTAACAAAAAACGGGCTCTAAAACGCTCCATTTTCTTGAATCCCCATTGCGTTGGTTGAAGCTCCGTTTCATCCATCACATAAACGGCAATTAAAGCAGAAGCATGTTTAGCAGCTTCTAAAAGAGTCTGGTTATCGGTAGTACGGAGGTTGGTAGTAAACCAAATTAGGTTTTTTGTTTTCTGCATCTGTCGCTACAATATTTTACGTTTTCCCAATTTTTTTCCCATTTCTTTCTCCAAGAAAAAGGCAAACCACAGGTCACGCAAATTTTGGTTGGTAAAAAAGGTTTTTTATGTGCCATTACAATTGTTTTTTCGGTCGGGCATACGCTTGCCGTTGGATGAGTTCGGTAGAGCAATAACCATCCAAACCATTAATGGCAACTACTTGGCCTTTGCTCAAATCTAACCAACCATCAGGATGCTGTATTTCTTTTTGAAATCTAATAGCTTCAATTTTAGCAACTACAAAAATGGTATCGTTTTCTGCAATAGGGTAGGAGTTTACATAACTGCAATACAATTGCACCGGACTGTTTTTTACAGCAGCAACTTTCCAAGTGTCAATTAGTTCTGGCTCTAAATTGGTTTGGTCAAATTCTGAAACTTCGTAGTCGTACTTAGCCGAAGTATGATGGGCATCTATGATTTGATCTTGGGTGATATGGTTGACCGTAAAATAGGTTCGTTCCAACATATTTTGGAGTGTATTTCTTGGTACGGTAGTTGGTCGGAAAATGATGCCTAACATGGCAGGTTCGCTACCTAAATGCACCACAGAACTAAAAATGGTAACATTCCAATGGGTTTCGCTAGAGGTAACAATTAAGTTGGCAGATTTGAATCCTGTACTGCTGTTTACCAAATTTAAGCGACTGATTTTATCTAATTCTTGAATATTTGCAGTGGTAAGTGTTTGGTACATACGTAAA
>CAZAHJ010000056.1:0-13393 GCA_964485115.1 uncultured Flavobacterium sp. | reverse complement strand
AAATACTTCGGCAAAAGTATTTTGTTGCACAAATTTAGTGTCATAAGCTGGCATCACCACTTTAGTTTCTGCACCAGCTTTTTGAAGGTATTTTGGGAGTGCTCCAACTACATCTGCTAATCCACCTACTTTAGCAACCGGATAGCATTCCGCACTTACATGATAAATTTGCATGAGATGGATTTTATAAGAACCTAAAGATAATCAATTTATTCAAAGGTTGTTTGAGCTAAATCATTATTTTTCTGTAAAAAAAAATGTTATTTAATTATTATTTCATCAATAAAAATAAAAGCATCTCCATTAAATGGATATCCTTGGTGCCACTCAGGTAATTTGCCAAAGTTTTTGGCAGTAACTTTTACAAACTTCCAACTTCCGGATGCTTGCTCCGTTTGTATGGTTTGTATAATCGATTCGTAATTATCTGGTGCTATGGTATGTTTTAATGTTTCCACTAGCGTAAAGTCAACACCATTGTTGCTAACATAAAAAGAAACCTCAGTAGGCATTAAAATCCAAGATCGGGTATCTTGTAAAAAGTTAGCTCCAATGCTTTGGATATTTTGACTTCTTTTTAAATCGATAATTGCTTCAAAATCGGAATTTTGAAAGCCTTGCCAATCGCCTTTTCTCCAATTTTCATTTCCAAAAACACCATCTACCAAACCGTTTACTCCGTTGGCATGGTATTGTGGGTTATAGGCATACGTTAGCTTTACTTCGTAATTATTCGGTTTTTTGGTTACTATAGCTTCCACTGTTTTAGATCTTCTGGCACCATTGGTGCTATATACCAATATTTGCATACTTTCTTCACAAATGATTGGTTCAGTATATAACTGAAACTTTGGTTTAAAATTAAACTCATTTAATGGCTGCAACGCATAATACACTTGATGGTTTTGATTTTCAGGAATGATTGACACTGCTACGGATTTATCAAAAGAAATGAATGGTGCTTCAATTACTGGTACTGTGATAAATGGCAATAAATTTGAATTCTTTGAAATATTGATATGTTCCCAACCAAACTTTTGCAGTTCCTCCGAAGGATTGTTTTTAAGGATAATTTTTTGGGTACCATCTTCAAAATTAACTTTGATTTCTTCAAAAAAAGGCTCGGTTGGTGTCCAGTATGGTTGTCCCGGGCAAACATTATAAATCCCCATGCTACTCAACACATACCATGCACTCATTTGTCCGCAATCCTCGTTTCCTATTAGTCCATCTGGTTGGTTGGTGTAAAAATTCTCCAAAATCCAATGGACTTTTTCTTTAGTCTTATCAGGCTTTCCAGCAAAGTGATACAAATAGGCAAAGTGATGGCTTGGTTCATTTCCATGGGCATACTGCCCTATTAAACCAGTAATATCCACTTGGTGACGACCAGAGGTGTTTTCGGTTTGAAACATTTTGTCTAACTTTTGTTCCATTGCTTCTGCACCTCCTACCTTTTGTATGTAACCATCAATGTCGTGAGGTACAAAAAAATTGTATTGCCAACCGTTTGCTTCTGTGTAATGGTTGCTAACTTCTTTTGGATCAAAAGGCTCTACCCATCTGCCATTTTTTTTGGGTTGGATCATTTTAGTTTGCTTATTCCACAAATTCTTCCAATGCTGCGAACGATCTAAAAAGTATTTTTCGTCCTCTGATTTTCCTAATAATTTTGCCATTTGAGCTATGCACCAATCGTCATAAGCGTATTCTAAAGTTTTTGAAGCACTTTCATGGTCATCTTCCACACCAATATAACCTTTGTGTCGGAAAGCTTTTAAACCTAAATCGTTTTGCATGGCACTGTGCTTAGAAGCCTCGAATGCCAATTCGTAATCAAATCCTGTAAATCCTTTTGCCATGGCATCTGCAATTACCGATACGGAGTGGTATCCTATCATACAATTGGTTTCGTTGGCTGCCAATTCCCAAACCGGAAGCTTTCCGCCTTGTTGATACATTTTAATAAAAGTTTGGATAAAATCAACCGTTCTTTTCTTTTGAATCAAGGTATATAACGGATGTGCCCCTCTAAAGGTGTCCCAAAGAGAAAAGACCGTATAGTAATCAAACCCTTCTGCTTTATGTAAACGTTGGTCCATGCCACGGTAAGTTCCATCTATATCTTGGGCAATATTAGGGTGCATCATGGTGTGATACAATGCAGTGTTAAAAACGGATAAATGATTTGGATTTGTGGTTTTGATTTCGATTTTGGATAATTCACTTTCCCATGCGATTTCAGCATTTTTCCGAACTTTATTAAAATCCCAATGGGTAATTTCTTTACTGTTTAATTGTGCTCCTTCGGTACCGGTAAAAGACAATGCCACTTTACACTGCAATACTTCCCCACTTTTTACTTTTTTAGAAACCGCAATCCCCAGATTTTTGCCCGTATAATGTCCTTTTTGCACCAGCTGGTCAAACTTTACTTTGGACAATTCCATGGGTTGGTTGAATTGAATGTAAGCAAAAACCCATTGGTTGGTAGCCCATGCTTTGCTTCTTCGCATTACCAAAATAGTTTTGGAATCGATAATTTTGATTTCACCTTCCACCAATTCGTCTCGATGATTTAGGTCTAATACGATGTTTGCTTGCCCTGCTTTTTGAAACGTGTATTGATGAAATCCTACTCTGGTAGAAGTAGTCAATTGTACTTTTACTTGTGGTTTGTCTAAAAAAACTTCGTAATATCCTGCTTTGGCAATTTCTTTTTGATGCGAAAAAGTTGAAATATAATCTTCCGGATTAATGCTAGCATCACCAAAAGTAGGCATAAGCAAAATATCTCCATAATCTGAAACTCCTGTACCGCTTAAATGGGTATGCGAAAAACCATAAACTTTACTGTCGGAATAATGATAGCCCGAACACCCCTCCCAGCTTCCGTCTATTCGGGTATCCGGTGAAAGTTGTACCATTCCGAATGGCAAAGTTGCACCCGGAAAAGTGTGTCCGGTGCCATCGGTACCAATCATAGGATTAACATAAGAGTGTAACTTTTGAGCGTAAAGATTGGCTGTTAAAAACCCAATTAAAAGGTACTTAAATAATTTCATAAAAGTTGGTTGACTTAAGGATTCCATTGTAAGTTAACTAGTATTGGAAAATGATCCGATGGATATTTTTGTTCAAATGTTTCTTGAATAACTCGATATTGCATTACTTTAAACGGATTGTTTTTCGACAAAAACACGTAGTCTATTCTTTTGGTAATATCTTCTTTAATGTTAAAGCCATTAAAAGTCCCTACTGGGGCAATTGGTTTTTCTTTAGAGATAAAAAAACTGTCTTCCATGAATTGGTACATAGGCTTTAAGTGACTTTCTTCTGGCTCTAAATTAAAATCTCCTATCAAAAAAACGGGATGATTTTCTTTATTTAACTCTTTTATTTTATTTAAAATTAATTGAATGGAATTGGTTTTGGCTTTAACTCCTGCATGGTCCAAATGGGTATTAAATACCCAAAAAACAGTTTGATTTTTCTTATCTTTTAAAAGTACATAAGTACAAATTCTATTCAGAGCTGCATCCCATCCTTTGGAAATAATATCAGGAGTTTCGGAGAGCCAAAAAGTATTTTGCAATAAAAGTTCAAATCTCTCTTTACGGTAAAAAATTGGACAAGCTTCTCCATTATTTATGCCATCTCTCCCCATCACTACAACTTCAAAAGAAGTTAATTTCGATTGAATATCTTCTAATTGGTTTGGCAATACTTCTTGCAAACCGAATACATCGGGTTGGTAAACTTGCATTTGTGCAAACCAACTTTCTTTTCGATTATTCCATGCATTGATTCCATCCAAAGGGTTATCGTAACGTATATTGTATGTCATCATGGTGAATGATTGCGAAAAAGTTGAAACGCAAATCAAAAGAAATAAACATGAAAATATACTTTTCAGGATCATCAAAAATTAATCAAATAAATAGAATACCTCAAATATACCAAATTAGGATATGGTTTGATAAAATCGAGCAAGTAAAGCAAAGTTTTAAAAAGAAAACAATAAAAAAACGCATTCGGTTAGGAATGCGTTTTTTAAAATATCTCAATTGTTTCTTATTGCAAACTTGCCGTTAAGAACTCTCTATTCATGCGTGCAATGTTTTCTAGCGAAATGCCTTTCGGACATTCTACTTCGCATGCACCGGTGTTGGTACAGTTTCCAAAACCTTCTTCGTCCATCTGACGAACCATGTTTAATACACGTTGGGCAGCCTCTGTTTTTCCTTGTGGTAACAAAGCATATTGAGAAACTTTTGCACCAACAAACAACATGGCAGATCCGTTTTTACAAGTAGCCACACAAGCTCCACATCCAATACATGCAGCTGCTTCAAACGCTTTGTCTGCATCTACTTTAGGAATTGGAATGGCATTGGCATCAATCGTATTTCCGGAAGTATTTACAGAAACGAATCCTCCTGCTTGTTGGATGCGATCAAAAGAACTTCTGTCTACTACCAAATCTTTGATTACCGGAAATGCTTTGCTACGAAATGGTTCAATGTAAATGGTATCTCCATCGTTAAAGGAACGCATGTGTAACTGGCAAGTGGTGGTTCCGGTTTCAGGCCCGTGTGCACGTCCGTTAATAAACAACGAGCACATTCCACAAATACCTTCTCTACAATCGTGGTCAAAGGCTACAGGTTCTTTTTTTTCAGATACCAATTGTTCGTTCAATTGGTCTAACATTTCCAAAAAGGAACTAGAAGTAGAAACGTTGTTTAATGGATACGTTTCAATTTTTCCGCTGTCTTGAGCATTTTTTTGCCTCCAGACTTTTAAAGTGATGTTGATATTCTTAGTACTCATATAGCAATTTTTTATTTATAGTTACGAGCTGCAATTTTGATGTACTCGTAGTTTAATTTTTCTTTATGCAATACTTCTTTGCTTATATCATCTCCTTGGTATTCCCATGCAGAAACAAAGTTAAAGTTTTCGTCATCTCTTAAGGTTTCTCCTTCTGCATCTTGGTATTCTTCTCGGAAGTGTCCACCACAAGATTCGTTACGTTGTAAGGCATCCATTGCCATTAATTGCCCCAATTCTAAGAAATCTGCCACACGAAGCGCTTTTTCTAGTTCCGGATTCAATTCGTCTGCTCCTCCAGGCACATAAACTTCTTTGTAGAATTCAGCTCTTAATGCATCAATTTCTGCAATGGCTTGTTTTAATCCTTCTTCATTTCTACTCATTCCAACTTTATTCCACATAATCAAACCTAATTTTTTGTGGAAATAATCTACTGTTTTTGAACCGTAGTTGTTTAGGAATTGATTGATTTGAGTTCTTACTCTATTTTCAGCTTCTTCAAATTCAGGAGTTTCTGTAGAAATTTTTCCGGTTCTAATTTCGTCTGCTAAATAGTTTGAAACAGTGTACGGTATAACAAAGTAACCATCTGCCAAACCTTGCATTAATGCAGAGGCTCCTAAACGATTGGCTCCGTGGTCGGAGAAATTAGCCTCTCCAGCAACAAAACATCCAGGGATAGTAGATTGTAAGTTGTAATCTACCCAAACACCTCCCATGGTATAGTGTACCGCTGGGTAAATTTTCATTGGAGTTTCGTACGGATTGTCAGCTGTAATTTTTTCGTACATCTGGAATAAGTTTCCGTACTTTTCAGCAATCCATTCTTTACCCAATTTTAAAATTTCTTCTTCAGATGGGTTGTGGTTTCCTTTGGCATAAGCTGCTTGTTTTCCTTTTGCTTTAATTTCTGTAGAGAAATCTAAGAATACTCCTTCGTTGGTATCATTAGCTTCTATTCCATAACCAGCATCACATCTTTCTTTGGCTGCTCTTGAAGCCACGTCACGAGGTACTAAGTTACCAAAAGCTGGATATCTTCTTTCTAAGAAATAGTCTCTATCTTCTTCAGCAATCGCAGTAGGTTTTAATTTTCCTTCTCTAATTGCTTGAGCATCTTCTAATTTTTTTGGCACCCAAATTCTACCAGAGTTTCTTAACGACTCTGACATTAAGGTCAATTTAGATTGGTTGGTGCCATGTACAGGAATACAAGTTGGGTGTATTTGCACAAAACATGGATTAGAGAACAATGCTCCTTGTTTGTGGATTTTCCAAGCAGCAGTTACGTTACTTCCCATGGCATTGGTAGATAGGAAATAAACGTTTCCGTAACCTCCTGAAGCAATAATCACTGCATGGGCACTATGACGTTCTAACTCACCAGTAACCAAGTTTCTGGCAATAATACCACGTGCTTTGCCATCCACTTTAACCAAATCTAACATTTCATGACGGTTGTACATTTGTACCCTACCCAATCCAATTTGACGTGATAAAGCAGAATAAGCTCCTAACAACAACTGTTGACCAGTTTGTCCCGCTGCATAAAACGTTCTTTGTACTTGGGTTCCCCCAAACGAACGGTTGTCCAACATTCCACCATATTCACGTGCAAATGGAACTCCCTGAGCCACACATTGGTCAATGATATTTCCGGATACTTCTGCCAAACGATGTACATTAGCTTCACGTGCACGATAGTCACCACCTTTGATAGTATCGTAAAACAAACGATAGATACTATCTCCATCGTTTTGGTAGTTTTTTGCAGCATTGATTCCTCCTTGAGCCGCAATAGAGTGTGCTCTACGTGGAGAGTCTTGGAAACAAAATGCTTTTACATTGTACCCCATTTCCCCCAAAGAAGCAGCAGCAGAAGCTCCTGCCAAACCTGTACCAACCACGATGATATCGATTTTCGGACGGTTATTTGGTGCAACCAATTTTAAATTGTTTTTATGGGTGGTCCATTTTTTGTCAATTGGCCCTTCTGGTATTTTGGCATCTAACTTAATCATAAGATGGTATTTTTTATTTTACTAAATGAATGTAGATTGGAATAATGGCAAACAATAATGGTACTAATACTGAGAATGCAATTCCAATGATTTTTATTCTTGGGTTCCAAGCCGGATGTGTTAAACCAATAGATTGAAACGCACTCTGGAAACCATGCCACAAATGAAAAGCCAAAACCAACATAGCCAATGCATAACCAATTGTAGCAATCAAACCATATTTTGGATCTTTAAAAAAGGCAAAAGTGATTTTATGCAAATCTTTATAAGCACTTGCCAATTTAAAGTTGTCAGAAATGTTGTACAAATCTACTCCTCTGAATTCTAAATTGTTTTGCTTTAAAATCTCTGCATCTAATGGCACTTGATTTCCATTAGTCAAGAAAACAAATTCTTTTTGCTCACCATAAAAATCTTTGGTTACCGACATCAATGGCATGTTTTTGTCAAAATGCATTTTTGCCCAAAAATTACTCATGTGTGTTACAATGAAAACCAAAATTAGGGTTCCTAAAATAGCCATGTTTCTGGAAGCAAAACTGCTATTAGAAGCAGATTTTTGCATCACATACTTTACTGGTCGAGCTTTGCGATTTTGAATGGTTAACAAAAAACCATCTACTGCATGAAATAAAATTGAAAAGTAAGTAATGTAAGATAAGACTTTAACCGCAGGATTGGTAGTCATAAATCTGGCATACTCATTAAATTGTTGAGCGGTACCTAAGATTAATTGTAAATTTCCTGCTAAGTGTCCTGCTAAGAACAGACACAAAAATAATCCTGTAAAAGCCATCCAATATTTTTTGGCAATGGAGGATTTTAATAAAACAGACTTTGACATAAGTTGGTTTGCTTTTAAATAGTTTTTATTAAAACATCACAAATGTACATGGATTTAAAAAAAACCACAACCAAACTCTTAAATTTATAACGATTTTAAAGAAGAATTAACGTGTGTTGCAAGCATTTAAAATCAATGAATTAGATAGAAAACTATAGAAATTTAACAAATTTATTTTCCTTAGTAGGTTTTGTTCATGTCTTGATCTATCACCAAAATAAAATCTGCCTTTTTTAAATGCTCTTTTTCCAACTGTTTTAATTGACTTTGCTCAACGGTGGCAATAGTGACTATTTTGGTGCCTTTACGATATTGTTGCAAATACCAACTAATTCCTTCGTAATTATCAGAATGATAAGTCCCATTAAAATGCAAAAACACCCCATTTGTTGGTATATTTTGCAAAATAAAATGAGCCATAGTAGCATCTTTAATGGCTTGTGCTTTGGGCATTTTCTCTCCAGCATGCCCTCCCATCATTTGCAACATGTTTTGGTAGCCTGGCAATTGTATGTCAAAAGGAATAGGCAATGGTGCAATCCAACTTTTTTCTTCCACAGTCAAAGCAACTAAAGATGCAAAATCGTTTTTAAAAACCATACTGGCATATCTTCTTGGAATGTTGGTTGTCACAAATGGCAATTGGTTTTCTTTGGCAAAATCAACCAATGGTTTGTAGTCGGTTTTGTAATTACTCCACAAACGAGCCAATGTATCCAATCCTTTTTGGGTGATGGTTCCTTTCAAGTAATCGTTTAACACTTTTTGGTTATCTGCTTCCATCATTTCAGCACCTAATACTAATCGGGTTTTGGCATTAAGACTTTGGGTGAGCTTTAGTTGCAGCCAATGACAAATAGGATTGTTATGGAATTCTCCAAACAAAACCACTTCGGTTTTTAAGGCTTCTTTAATTAACTTTTCTGTGGTGGTTTTTTTGCCATTGGCATCAAACCATTGGAAATTTTTAAATTCTTGTGAAAAAGTTTGATCAACAAAAACAAGCATGCAAACCACTGAAAGAAGAAACCTCATATTACATTAATTTAATGCAAGATAAAATATTCCATCAGTATAGCAAAGCTAAGAGTTATAACTGAAGGAATTATTTATCTTTGTTAAACTTGAATGCAACCTTTACAATCATTTTATTATTATTTCAATCTTATCAATATTGACTCATGAAATACACTCCGATCTCTTCTGAATTATTCATAAAAAACAGAGCAAAATTTACAAAACAAATGTTGCCTAAAAGTGTGGCTGTATTTAACAGCAACGATATTTATCCGGTAAGTGCTGACAGTACGTTGCCTTTTGCACAACATCGCGACATCTTTTACTTAAGTGGAGTAGATCAAGAAGAAAGTATTTTGTTGTTATACCCGGATGCACCTTTCGCTCATTTAAAAGAGATTTTATTTTTAAGAGAAACTAACGAGCATATTGCAGTTTGGGAAGGGGAAAAATTGACTAAAGAAAAAGCATTCGAAGTTTCCGGAATTAAAAGTGTGTATTGGTTGCAAGACTTTGAAAAAGTATTGAAAGAAGTGATGAGTTATTGTGACACCATATACATCAACACCAATGAGCATTACAGAGCAAAAATTGAAACCGAAACCCGTGAGGCTCGTTTTATCAAATGGTGGAAAGAAAATTACCCGGCCCATCAGGTAAAAAAATCAAATCCAATTTTACAATACATCCGCTCTATCAAAGAGAAAGAGGAAATCGAATTGTTGCAAAATGCATGTAACATCACCGAAAAAGGTATTAGAAGAGTATTAGGCATGGTGCAACCAGGCGTGGCAGAGTATGAAATTGAAGCAGAATTTGCACATGAATTTATCAGAAATCGCTCTAAAGGGTTTGCTTACACTCCAATTATTGCTTCCGGAAACAATGCCAATGTATTGCATTACATTGAAAATAACCAAGTTTGTAAAGCTGGAGATTTGTTACTTTTAGATGTTGGTGCAGAGTATGCCAATTATTCGAGTGACATGACCAGAACCATACCGGTATCTGGGAAATTTGATGAATTCCAAAAAAAGATATACCAAGCAGTGTTGCATGTTAAAAACGAAGCAACAAAAATGCTGGTTCCGGGAACCTTATGGAAAGAATACCATGTAGAAGTTGGAAAAATCATGACCTCCGAATTATTAGGGCTTGGGTTGATAGATAAAGCTGATGTACAAAATGAAAACCCCGATTGGCCAGCTTATAAAAAATATTTTATGCATGGCACCTCGCATCATTTAGGGTTAGATACCCACGATTATGGCTTACTCCATTTACCAATGGAGGCCAATATGGTGTTTACCGTAGAACCCGGTATATACATACCTGAAAAAGGATTTGGCATTCGTTTAGAAGACGATGTGGTAATTCAACTATCGGGAGCACCTTTTAACTTGATGCAAAATATTCCGATTGAAGTAGAGGAAATTGAAAGTTTGATGGCAAAATAATGATACAAAAGTTAGCTTTTCAAAAAGGAGAAATTTATTACCAAATTCAAGGAAGTGGCCCTGCATTGGTTTTATTACACGGCTTTTTAGAAGCTTCCTTTATTTGGGATGGGTTTGTTGATTTACTTTCTAAAAATCACCAAGTGGTTACCATTGATTTGTTGGGTCACGGAAAAACCACTGTTTCTGCTCCTATATTTACCATGGAAACTCAAGCTGAAATGGTACATGAGGTGATGAAAAAAGAAAACATTACCCAAGCTCATTTGGTAGGTCATTCGATGGGTGGCTACATTGCTTTGGCATTATTAGAGAAATTCCCGGAAATGGTGCAAAAAATCACCCTTTTGAATTCTACTTCCATAGCGGATAATGAAGAAAGAAAAGCATTAAGAGATAGAGCTATGGTTGCTATACAACAAAACAAAGACTTGTATGTTGGTATGGCAGTAGCCAATTTATTTGCAGAAGATAGTCGCACTTTATTTGCCCACGAAATAGAATGGATCAAACGAGAAGCACAAAAAACCTCTGCTAAAGGCATCATCGCTTGCATTAAAGGGATGAAAATTAGAAAAGACCGGACTTTTTTACTTCATCAAAACTTGGTTCCAATTCAAGTTATATTGGGAGAAAAAGATCCTGTATTGCCTATGGAATCGCAAGAATTTTTGAAAGAAATTCCTTTTGTTAAAGTGTATTATTTCCCAGACGGACACATGAGTTGGATGGAAAATAAAACCGGGTTATTCCATTTAATGGAAGAATTATTATAAGGTCTTGGTTTCTTGCAGAGGTTGCTCTTGCAACAATATTTCACCAATCAACATCTTTAATTGGGAAGTAATTTGCTCCCAATCTGCATGAATGCTTTGCGTTTGACGATACCCCGTGGCCACTCTAACTTCTAAAAAGCCTTGTTGCAATCCTCTAAAACTATAAATGCCGGCTTGAATTTCTTCTCCCGGAAAAACATCTTGTAGCATCCAAACATAACAACACAATTGTAAAATTTTATCGTGAGAAGCATCGGTAAATAAATCATCTACCGACTTAATAGTAACATTTCCAGACTCCACTTTTCCTGTTTTGTAGTCAATTACTCTAATTTTTCCATTACACCTGTCTACTCTATCCACATTTCCACTAATATACACCGGAAAATTTGCGGTTTCTATGGGTATTACTGATTGAAAAGTTTTTTCTAAATACAACAAATCTATTTGGTTTTGTGTTGCTTGTTCTATTTCAAAATCTAAAAAACGTTCCACATATCTTTTGGCTACTTGCAAAGCCAAATAATTGATTCCGGTTTGTATGTTGCCCTCTTTGTACACTTCTTTAAAATGTTGATGCAAAACAGACTCTATTAGTTTTTTTTGGTCTTTTAACAAATCTGGTTGTAAAATGGTGTTTAAAAAAGGACGATATAAATCTTCCAATGTTTGGTGAATCACGGTTCCGAAAGTATTTGCTGCTATCGATTCCTCTACTTCATCCACTTCTTTGTTAGATAAAATTCGCTGGTAATAAAACTTTTTAGAGTCTCTTAAATACAAGGCTAATGAAGAAGGCGAAAATCCTTTCGCAGCAATTTCTTTCAAACGTTGCATGAGCAAATCGGATTTTGGCATTTGCCAAGGCTGTAAATTTGACATCGGAATTGGTGCTTTTACCATGCGATGGATTACATTTCCTTTTACCATTAATTGCTGGATAAATCTACTTGGCTCTGATCCTTCCTGAAAAGATTCCGCATCGGTATTGTACACCAAATAAACCTTTTTTGCTCTTTGCAACAAATGGTAAAAATGATAGGCAAATACCGCATCTTTCTCATAATAAGTTGGCAGTCCAAATTGTTTCTTAATATCAAAAGGCACAAAAGTAGGAGCACTTTTTGAAGCCGGAAAAATTCCTTCGTTCACATTGGTTAAAATCACCGTGTCAAAATCCAAAGTTCTGCTTTCTAAAACTCCCATGATTTGCAATCCTTTTAAAGGCTGTCCTTCAAAAGATATGGCAACTTCGGAAAGCATTTCGAGGTATAATTTGCTTAAAAACTCAGGATGGGCGACTTGTTTCAACAATGCCTCTTCATTTAATAGTTTGTCTAACACTTGCATTAACGAATAAAGTGCTGCAAGGGATAAATCATCCAATGTATTGCTATGAAGCAGTTGAAGCAAAACCTCTTTTATTCGATGCAAAAATTCCTTTGCATTTTGCCATGGTTGGGTAAGTTGTAAAAGCAATTTGTCGTCAGAAATTTGTGCAATCCAAACAGAAGAAATGTAACTTATATTTCGACTTAACAAAATTTGTTTGATCTTTTGTAATTCCGAATTGTTAGCCATCCATGGGTTTTCAAAAACCTCAATCAAATCTTTATGATAAAAGGACTGGTTCTTTCTTTTATTTTGCACTGCTTTGGCATGCAGCTTAAACCAACTTTTAACCAATAAATGAAGGGTTGTTTGCGTTAATGGATATCCCATCGAAATATTAACATCCGAAATATTTGGTGGTAAACTTTCCAAAACCGGGTATAACATGCTTTCTGAACCTAATACTAAAGCAGTATCTTGTAAGTCTAGTTCATGTAAACTTGAAATAATTTCAGAAACTACTTTGGCTTGTCCTAATAATTTAGGAGCTCCAATTATTTCAATATTTGGGTTAGAATCTTCTTTTGGAAACACCCATTCAAAAGGGTGGGTTTTATAATAAGGCCAATCTTGTATGATTTTTCTGATAAAATAACCTGCTTCATGCATAGGATGTTCGAAAATAGAGTGTTCTATATCCCAATAAATAGAAGCACTTGAATGGTCTAAAAGCGTTTGAACTATTTTAGATTCAGAAGTACTAAAAGCGTTAAACCCGGCAAATACGTAATAATTGGTGTTATTTGCTATATAAGATTTTAAATAATTGCAAGCCACGCGATAAGCCAATCCAGAATATGCAGTTTTGTTTCGGCTCAATTGAGTTGATAAACTTTGGTACCAATCAGGTAATTTGCTCCAAAAATACAATTGATCAATTAATAAGTCTGTTTTGTTTTGTGGCTCTAATTGCCATCTTTTTAAAACTTCAATGTCTTGCAACAAATTAAATACTTGATTTGGCTCAATTAAATATCGATCGATGTCATGAAAATCCTTGATTAAAATTTTGGCCCAATTGGCAAAAGACTCAATTGAATCCTCATCTTT
>CAZAHJ010000055.1:2576-13508 GCA_964485115.1 uncultured Flavobacterium sp. | reverse complement strand
TATTTTCATTCGAATATTTGATTGTTTGGGTGTGCTAATGAATTATAAAAATTTGCTTGCAAAGATAGGCTTTGGAGATGAATTCAGGAAATCTAAACACCAAAAAGAAATTACTTTTTAAGTCAATTTTAAGAAATAAAATTCCAAATATTTTTCTTTTGGCTCATTTCAATAAAAACTTTTTTCAATGATTGATGTTCAAGCAATTGCAAGGAAGGATCTTTCTTTAAGATTTGAAATGCCATATTTCGTGCAATGGGCAATAAGTCTCTATCTTTTACTAAATCTGCAATTTGTAATTGCAATATGCCACTTTGTTGGGTTCCCATAATGTCACCTGGTCCACGTAATTTTAAATCGACTTCTGCTATTTCAAAACCATCATTGGTTCTGCACATGGTTTCTAATCGTGTTTTTGCTTCTTCACTTAAGACATGATTGGTCATTAAAATGCAATAACTTTGGTCTGCACCTCTGCCAACTCTACCTCTTAATTGGTGTAATTGTGACAACCCAAAACGTTCTGCATTTTCAATAACCATAACACTTGCATTTGGTACGTTCACCCCAACTTCAATTACAGTAGTAGCTACCATAATATTGGTTTCTCCTTTAGCAAAACGTTGCATTTCGGCATCTTTATCTTGGGGCTTCATTTTGCCATGCACAATAGAAACTGCATAATGAGGCAATGGAAAATCTCGTGATATACTTTCGTAACCATCTATCAAATCTTTTAAATCTAATTTCTCTGATTCTTGAATTAATGGATAAACGATATATACTTGTCTGCCCTTGAAAATTTCATCTTTTAAAAACTTCCAAACTGCTAATCTGTGGGAATCGGTTCTGTGAACTGTTTGTATGGGTTTTCTGCCGGGTGGCAATTCATCAATCACAGAAATATCCAAGTCACCGTATAAACTCATCGCCAAAGTTCTAGGAATAGGAGTGGCTGTCATTACCAAAACATGTGGTGGGATATGGTTTTTTTTCCATAATTTGGCTCTTTGCTTTACCCCAAATCGATGTTGTTCATCTACAATTGCCAATCCTAAGTTTTTAAATTGTACCGTGTCTTCAATAATGGCATGCGTGCCAATCAAAATATCTAAAGTGCCTTCTTGTAAAGCTTGGTGAATATCAGCTCGATCTTTATTTTTTGTTGAGCCGGTTAACAAAGCAATTTGCAAACCAACACTTGCTGCCAAAGGTTGTAAACTGCTAAAATGTTGTTGTGCCAATATTTCGGTTGGAGCCATCAAACAGCTTTGGTATTGGTTGTCTTTTGCCAACAACATAATTAAAAAAGCCACCATAGTTTTTCCGGAACCTACATCACCTTGCAATAAACGATTCATTTGAGCTCCTGAGCCAAGGTCATTTCTAATCTCTTTTACTACCTTTTTTTGGGCATTGGTAAGTTGAAATGGCAAGTGGTGATGGTAAAAATCTTGAAAATAATTTCCAACTTGTTCAAATGGCAATCCCTTAATCTTATGTTTTCTGATTAAATTTTTAGAGATTAAAAGTAGTTGGATAAAAAATAGCTCTTCTAATTTTAATCGATATCTGGCTTGAGCTAAAGTTTCCTGACTTTTTGGAAAATGAATGTAAAACATGGCTTCTTTTTTAGAAATCATTTTCATTTCATTTAATAAGTCATTTGGTAGTGTTTCTTCAAATTTTCCTGAAGTTTCGATAAATATTTGTTGAACCAACTTTTGAATGGTTTTGCTAGAGATATTTTTTTTGGCCAACTTTTCCGTGGAGGGATACACCGCTTGCATGGCACCTCGGATACTTTTTTGGTGTTCCTCCAACAACTCTAAATCAGGATGAGCCATATTAAAAACCGAACCAAACTTGGTAATTTTTCCAAAGGCCACATACGGAATATTCAATTGTAAGCTTTCTTGAATCCATTTGTAGTGCTGAAACCAAACTAATTCCATGGTTCCTGTTCCGTCTGTAAAAGTAGCAACCAATCGTTTGCCTCTTTTTTGTTCCACAACTTTAAGATGGATGATTTTTCCAATAATTTGAATTTCAGACTGACTATCTAACAACTCATGAATTTGGTAAAATTTGGTTCTATCGATGTAACGGTTAGGAAATAAGTGTAATAAATCTTTGTAGGTATGAATTTGAAGCTCATTACGAAGCAAAGCACCTCGGTTAGGACCGACTCCTTTTAAAAATTCTATGGGAGTTTGGAGTACTTGCACAAATTTTAAATTGATGAGGCAATATAATCATTCAACAAATTTCCTACAAGTGAAAAGCTAGTTTTTGATTTTAATGAACGATAAAAAATGAAATGTGAACTATTAAAAAATAAAAATGATAAGATTTTTGAATATTTATTTAATTAACTATTCTTTTTGGTTCCAACCAAATATGTTTTCAATCCAAATAGCCAATTTTCCTAGCTTTAAACGTTGCAACATCTTTTTTTCAAAGTTCCAAAAAAAAGTATGTTGGCCTAAAATTGAACCAATGACAATCAACAAGACTTGGTATACTGGGAACAAAAGCAATATTTTTAAAAGAATAAACAAAAATAAGGATGTATTATTATATGACACGCCAAAAATATACAACAAAGGTTTGGTTAATAGGGTAGAAGCAGAACCAGTGATTGCAAATACTATAAATATGATAGTTAGTTGAACGTTTGAGGATACACCCCAACGCTTTTTTAATTGTTTCATGAACAAGTTGATTAAGGTTTGCAAATATATAGGATTAGGTATAATGTCACAATTTGATCTAAAGAAGTTACAAAAAGGCCTACATGTAAAATTGAAATTTTTAATTCAACAATAAATATTTGAAACAGATAAATTAATAATAATAATAAAATAATAATTTAAAGTTTATTTTTTAAATTAATAATTGTAATTTTTATAAATTATAACATAAATATAGCCATTTTTGCTTGAATATTAAAACAACATTATTATGTGCGGATTTTTAGCAATAATCGGACAAGGGAAAGAAGAAGCGTTGGTTCGTGAACTATCGGCAAGAATGAGTCACCGTGGCCCAGACGAAAGAGATATTCATATTACAGAAAAAGGGCATTTTTTATCACACGAAAGACTTTCTATAGTGGATTTACATACCGGTAAGCAACCAATTCAAGGCACCTCTGCTGCATGGATGGTGCATAACGGAGAAATTTACAACCACCAAAAGTTAAGAGATGGAATATTAAAACACCATACTTTTAGAACCACTTCCGATTCTGAAGTTATTGTACATTTATATGAAGAATTTGGTGAAGATTTTTGCAATCACTTAGATGGTATTTTTGCTTTTGTGGTAATTGATGGGGATCATTATATTGCTGGTCGTGATCCGTTAGGTGTGAAACCGTTATATTATGGTATAGATGAAAGAGGCAGAATGTATTTTACCTCGGAAATGAAAGCTTTGGCAGACCAATGCAAAACTTTTTCTACGTTTCCACCTGGACATTATTATACACCTGAAACTGGTTTTGTAAAGTACTATCAACCAATTTGGGAAGATGCTTCAGAAGCAATAAAACCAGTAGATTACCTAACTATTCGAGAAACTTTAACCCAAGCAGTGGATAAAAGATTGATGAGCGATGTGCCAATTGGTGTATTGCTTTCTGGTGGGTTAGATTCCTCTTTAACTTCTTCTATTGCAGTAAGACTGATGAAAGAAAGAGGTGAAACATTACATTCTTTTTCTATTGGTTTAGATTCTGATGCACCAGATGCCAAAGCAGCTCGAAAAGTAGCGGAATTTTTAGGAACCAAACACCACGAAATTCATTTTACTATAGAGCAAGGCATTGAAATCCTAGAAAAATTGATTTGGCATTTAGAAACTTATGATGTCACTTCTATTAGAGCAAGTACACCAATGTATTTCTTGTCGAAATTTATTACAGAAATGGGAATTAAAGTAGTTTTATCCGGAGAGGGAGCAGATGAAATTTTTGGAGGTTACTTATATTTTAGAAACGCTCCATCGGTAGCTGATTTTCAAAAAGAAACCATCGAAAGAGTACAGAAATTACATACTGCCGATTTGTTGAGAGCCGATAAATCAACCATGGCTCATGGTTTAGAAGCAAGAGTACCGTTTTTAGATAAAAAGTTTTTGGATTTAGCTATTACCATTCAACCTGAAGAAAAAATGCCTCAAACATACAATGGTGTAGAAAAATACATTTTAAGAAAGGCGTTTGATACTACGGAACAACCATATTTGCCTGCGGAAGTTTTGTGGAGGCAAAAAGAACAATTCTCTGATGGGGTTGGGTATAACTGGATTGACACCTTAATTGCATATGGGACCTCGCAAGTAAGTGATGAAGCTTTTGCCAAGGCTTCAGAATTGTTTCCTTACAACACACCGGCAACCAAAGAGGCCTTTTATTATCGGACTATTTTTCATAAACATTTTCCTCAAAAGAGTGCTGCAGAAACCGTTAGAAAATGGATTCCGAAATGGCAGGAAAACACCGATCCAAGCGGTAGAGCTAACCAAGCACACGTTCAGTCAGAACCTGAGATTGCTAAGTTAATTATAGATATTCCAATATAGTTGTAGTTTGTTTTTTGTATGGCAGGCACCTTAAAATCTGATGATTTTGAGGTGCTTGTTTTTTCTAATATATTGTTGGATAATCGCTTTGGTATCTCGGTTGTGTTGCATCGGAATCAAGATATTTTGCAAAACTTCTATTTTATTGATTTGGTAATTCAAATCAAAAAAAGCAAAGCCTTTGTACATACCATTTTCTATCAAAACAGCTGATTTTTCTTCAATGGTCTTTCCTTTGTCAATAATCACCATGTTTTGATGGGTGAATTCATTCTTCTCTAAAAATTGTTCTACTCGAGTATTGTAAGTTTCTGTTTCTTCTTTAGAAACGCAAGCTCCTAAACATTGTTTGATTTTATAAGAAAAACAAGCTTCGTTTGTTTCATATAAACCGTTGATTTTTTGGCACAATTGGTATTGTTCTGTAATTCGAAATAGTGCATTTTTTCCTTCTTGAAATGATTCAAAAGAGGTGATTTCTTTTCTTCTGCCATCTGCTTTTAACAATCGTAACGCATCGTAACCTTCCGATGTTTTAATTAAATACAATCTCCAAGGTAAAATACTTTTTCGTTGTTTTACATTGTAAATGGGTTTGTTAATTTTAATTTCCTGACTTTCCTTAAGCAACGCAATTAGTTCATTTCCGGTAAGTTCGAAGGTTACAGTGTATACTTCTAATTGCATTTTTTTTGCTTTTCTGGAAGTTCCGGTAAAATGCTGGTTGATTCTTTTCTTAATGTTTTTACTTTTTCCAATGTAAATAACATCTCCTTTTTCATTATGTATGTAATACACACCAACTTTTTCAGGTAAGCTTTCAACAATATCTAACAATTTTGGTGACAAACCTTTGGCTTGCGTAGATTTTACCAAAGAAGTAACAATGTTTTTTTCGACATCTTTTCTCAATAATAATTGAAAAAGTTTTACCGTTGCCATGGCATCCCCCGAAGCACGATGCCTGTCTGCAATTGGTATTCCCAATGATCTTACCAACTTTCCTAAACTGTATGATTCCATTCCTGGAATTAACTTTCTGGAAAGTTCAACAGTGCACAAAGTATTTCTTTTAAAGGAATAACCCAACCTTTGGAACTCTTTTTGTACCACTCTGTAATCAAACCCCACATTATGTGCTACAAAAGTGCAATCCTCAGTAATTTCAATTATTCGCTTGGCAACTTCGTAAAACTTTGGAGCACTTCGCAACATGGCACTATTAATGCCTGTAAGTTTTACAACAAATGGCTGTATCGGCTTCTCCGGATTGATCAAACTGATGAATTGATCTACCACTACATGCCCATCAAATTTGTAAATAGCAATCTCTGTGATGCCTTCTTCATCAAATTTACCTCCGGTTGTTTCTATATCGATGATTGCGTACATGAGCCCCCAAACCCCAATGGGTAATTTTTAAATTTTTATAGTGAAATACTCTTTTTATAGTTTGAATTTTTCAATGTCAACATCAATGTCAACTTCTAAATCCAAAAATACTACTTCCAATTCTTACCATATTGCTTCCGCACGATATGGCAATTTCATAATCACCACTCATTCCCATAGATAAGGTTTGAAAATCGAGGTTGCTTTTTTGAATGCTTTTATATTTAATAAACAATTCATTTAAGTAATGAAATTCGCTTTTTAATTTGGCTTCCTCCTCTGTAAATGTAGCCATTCCCATCAAACCTTGGATGCGAACGTTGGCTAATTTTTCTAATTCTGGATGTTGCATAATTTCATGTAATTCCTCTTCATTGAGTCCGAATTTGGTTTCTTCTGTAGCAATATGAATTTGCAACAAACACGAAATGACACGGTTATTTTTAGCTGCTTGCTTATTAATTTCTACCAAAAGCTTCCAACTATCTACTCCGTGAATTAATGCCACATATGGTGCCATGTATTTCACTTTATTGCTTTGTACATGACCAATCATATGCCATTGGATGTCTTTTGGCATTTGCTCCCACTTTTCGGTCATTTCTTGGATTTTATTTTCTCCAAATACACGTTGACCAGCCTTGTATGCTTGCATTAAATCTGACAAAGGTTTGGTTTTAGAAACAGCAACTAAAGTCACATTTTCAGGAAGTTGTTTTTTAATTTGGTTTAAATTGTTTGCGACAGACATAATTAATCAAAATAAGGATAAACAATCAATCCACTTCTAAATTTTGGTTCGATATAGGTGCTTTTTGGTGGCATGATTTCGTTCGCATTGGCTACTGCTATCATGTCGTTGATGTTGTTTGGATATAAAATAAAAGCTATCTGGTAAGTCTTGTTTTGCAAAAGTGACAAACAGGATTCAAAGGATTTATTTCCTGGGAAATAATCAATGCGATCATCATTTCTTAAATCGTGCATTTGTAAAACTGGTTGCAGTATATTTTTTAATAATTGTTGGCTATCCAAATCATTGATATCAAAAGTAGAGGATAATTCCTTTTTACTTTCTAATAAGTGAAACTCATGGTTGTCATAATACACCACTTGTCCTTTTTGTTTTGGATATATGATTTCTTTAGAAGAATGTATCTCGCGATAATGTAAAGGAATTTGTTTCCACATTTCTACCATTTGTTCCTCTGTAATGCTATGTAATAATCGATAAAAGGAATGAATTTTTACCTGACTTTCTGCAATTAAAAAAGCCATGCCATATTGGTTTTTTACCCCATCCGGATGACGTAAATAATGTTGTGCAGTCGATTCCATCCGATGGTGCCCATCTGCTATATACAATTGTGGAATTTCTGCAAAATAATTTTCTAACCATTCTAATTCGCGAATGGTTTCAATTTTCCATAACCGATGTTTTTCCCAATTGGTAGTGGAGAATTCTAAGTTTGGAGAAGTTTGTTTTTGCAGTTCTATCCAAGTTCTGATTTCAGTTTGGTCCGGATAAATAAGTAAAACTGGCTCCGAGTTGATTTTGGCATGTTCTAAAAATTCTTCAAACAAATCCACTCTATATTCCAAAGTATTTTCATGTTTTAAAATGTTACCTTGCAAATAGTCGGCTATAGCTATGGCAGCAACAATCCCGGTAAAAGAGTTGGTAGGAGTTTGAATTTCATACAAGTACATTACCTCTGTGTTTTCTTGCTCTAAAATATGGTTTTCCACAAAATCTAAAAACTGGTGATGAACCGCAGTAAACCTCTTAGCATGTGTATTTTTTTGCATATGCAAGTAAGCAGGATGCAACACATGTAAAAAACTAAATGGATTGTAAGCCAAAATAGCTCCTAATTCTCCAGCTTCATAATCGTCATAAGCTCTACATGAAACCAATGCAATTTTATCAGAAGTTGGTTTGTATGCTTTAAAAGGTTGAATGGCAGCCATAATTATCCTCCAACTCTTTTGGTTTTAAAACCCATTTCTTGTAAAAATACCATGATTTTATCTCGATAATCTCCCTGTAAAATAATGCAATCTTCTTTAACAGATCCTCCAATATTAAATCTCTTCTGAATGCTTTTTGTAAGCATTTTAAAGTCTTCTGGTGTCCCCAAATAACCCTCTATAATGGTTGTGGCTTTGCCTTTTCGTTTTTCGTATTTACACAACAAAGGTTCTTTTTGCAGAAACAAGGAAGATTCTTTTTCTTGCAATGGCTCTATTTCTTCAGAAGGCTGATGGTTTGGAAAAAGTTTTTTCAATTGATCTTGTAAGTCCATGTACTGGTATAGAAAAGCATTAAGAGGAACCTCTCAATGCCTTTTTGATTTAAATATTATCATTATTTTTTAACCAAGCCTAGTTCTATCAATCGCTCGTTTAAAAACTCCCCAGCAGTAATATCATCATATAATTTTGGATGGTTTTCATCAAAACAACTTGGCAGGCAATTTAACTTCATGTCACTAATTGGGTGCATAAAAAATGGAATAGAATATCTTGAAGTTCCCCACAATTCTCTTGGAGGGTTTACTACTTGGTGGATGGTTGATTTTAGTTTGTTGTTGGTATGACGCGATAACATGTCTCCTACATTTATCATCAATTCATCTGCTTCTGCAATGGCATCAATCCATTCTCCGTTATGGTTTTGGACTTGCAAGCCTTTTCCTTGAGCTCCCATCAAAAGTGTGATCAAATTGATATCACCATGTGCAGCAGCTCTCACGGCATCTTTAGGCTCTTCGGTAATAGGAGGGTAGTGAATAGGTCTTAAAATACTATTTCCGTCTTTAATATATTGGTCAAAATAAAACTCATCTAAACCAACATACAAAGCCAATGCTCTTAACACATAAACACCTGTTTTCTCTAACATTTTGTAGGCTTTTTCTCCTACCACATTAAATCCTGGAAGTTCTTCCACAGTTACATTGTCTGGGTATTCGTTAGCCCACTTAGAGCCTTTTGAAATATACTGACCAAAGTGCCAAAATTCTTTCAAATCTCCTGCTGATCTCCCTTTAGCATGCTCCTTACCAAAAGAAACATAACCTCTTTGTCCACCAATTCCAGGAATTTCATATTTTTCTTTGGTCTCTAAGGGTAAATTAAAAAAGTTCCGTACTTCAGCGTACAATTCTTCTACCAATTGGTCATCTAAAAAGTGGCCTTTTAAAGCTACAAAACCAATTTCTGAATAAGCAGTTCCGATTTCATTTACAAATTTTTGTTTGCGTACCGGATCCTCCGATAGGAAATCACGCAAGTCAACACTAGGAATTTTTTGCATGTTACTTGATTATAAACTAGAATACGAAGTTACTTGTTTTTAAGAAAATTCAAAATAAAAATTTTTGCTCTTTCCTTTTTGATAATATGATTGATTTTAGTTTTAAATTTAAACTTGACTTTATTTCCCAATTATTTGAAATTGTTTTTAAAAAGGAACACTTTTTTTTAATAAATTATTCTTTGAAATTTCTGTTCAATAGTTATGGTTTGTAATTATTTTAATGCTCTGATCAAAATTTTTCAATTTTCTACTGTCATTTAAAAAGATCTAATCATTTAAATTCAAGCTAGAATATAATTTATTTTGAGTATTTAAACATCTTAAACTTTGATTAGATATAAATTGAGTTCTATTTTTTGGCACTAACTAATCTGAAAAGTATTAAATATGAAAAGTAAATTTCATTTAAAAGTAAGTACTAATGCTATATTTGTACCAAATTTTCCATAACATGAATTTTGATAGAAAAAATTTAACAAACGAGACGTTAATAAAATTATATCAACAAATATTAAAACCCAGATTGATTGAAGAAAAAATGTTGATTTTGCTTCGTCAAGGCAAGGTTTCTAAATGGTTTTCCGGAATTGGACAAGAAGCAATTTCTGTAGGCTTAACAGCTGCTTTAGACAAAGACGAATATATTTTGCCAATGCACCGGAATTTAGGGGTTTTTACTACACGTGAAATTCCACTTTATCGTTTGTTTTCACAATGGCAAGGCAAAGCCAATGGTTTTACTAAAGGAAGAGATCGAAGTTTTCACTTTGGAACACAAGAATACAAAATCATCGGGATGATTTCTCACCTTGGTCCACAGTTGGGAGTAGCAGATGGTATTGCATTAGCCCATCAACTCAGAGGAGAGAAAAAAGTTACCGCAGTATTTACTGGAGAAGGAGCCACAAGCGAAGGTGATTTTCACGAAGCATTGAATGTGGCTTCGGTTTGGAATTTACCCGTATTATTTATTGTTGAAAACAATGGCTATGGTTTGTCTACTCCAACCAACGAACAATACAATTGTAAAAACTTGGTAGACAAAGGTATTGGTTATGGCATGGAGGCTATGCAAATAGATGGTAATAATTTATTAGAAGTTTTTGATACCATCCAATCTTTAAAAGCTTCGATGGAAGTAAACCCTAGACCTATCTTATTGGAAATGTTGACTTTTAGAATGCGTGGCCATGAAGAGGCGAGTGGCACTAAATATGTTCCGAAAGAATTAATGGAACAATGGGCTGCCAAAGATCCGGTAAAAAATTATGAAGATTTTTTGTTGCGAACTTCAGTGTTACAGGAGTCTGAAAAAGACAAAATTTACCAAACCATTAAAGCAGAAATTGACGAACACTGGCAAAAAACATCAGAAGAACCAGCCATAAAAGCTGATTTAACAGAAGAGTTAAATGATGTGTATCAAAATTATGAATATCAAAATTATACCTCATCTGAAGTAACTGAAAATATTCGATTTATCGATGCCATTCAGCAGGCATTAGCACAATCGATGGAGCGATATCCGGAATTGGTTTTAATGGGACAAGATATTGCGGAATACGGAGGTGCATTTAAAATCACAGAAGGTTTTTTAGAAAAATTTGGTAAAGCACGTGTAAGAAATACCC
>CAZAHJ010000055.1:324-2566 GCA_964485115.1 uncultured Flavobacterium sp. | reverse complement strand
TTATTGTTTCTGCCGGAATGGGACTTTCTATCAACCAAATGAAAGCCATGGTTGAAATGCAATTTGCCGATTTTGTTTCTACCGGATTCAACCCAATTGTAAACTATTTAGCAAAAGTACATTACAGATGGCTTCAAAATGCCGATGTGGTAATCCGAATGCCCGCTGGAGCAGGTGTACAAGCTGGGCCATTTCACTCGCAAACCAACGAAGCTTGGTTTACCAAAACTCCAGGATTAAAGGTAGTGTATCCAGCTTTTCCATACGATGCCAAAGGCTTGTTAAACACAGCTTTTCAAGACCCAAATCCGGTCATGTTTTTTGAACACAAAGCATTGTACAGAAGTGTTTATCAAGAAGTACCAAAAGATTACTATACTTTACCATTCGGAAAAGCTTCTTTAATCAAAGAAGGAAGTCAAGTTTCCATCATTACTTTTGGTTCAGGTGTGCATTGGAGTTTGGAAGTGTTAGAAGACAATCCATCCATTCAAGCGGATTTATTAGATTTGAGGACTTTACAGCCAATGGATTGGGATGCCATCAAACAGTCGGTTCAAAAAACTGGAAAAGTTTTGGTATTGGTGGAAGATACTTTGTTTGGAAGTATTGCTAGCGACATTGCTGCTACCATTATGGAAGAGTGTTTCGAGTATTTAGATGCACCAATAGTAAGAGTGGGGAGTTTAGAAACCCCAATACCGTTTTTTAAAGCATTAGAGGATCAGTTTTTAGCAAAAAACAGGTTACAACAAAGTTTGTTTGACTTGTTGGCCTATTAAAATTTTACTATTTTAGTATCCACTAACCTTAAAAACAATCACCATGCAAAAAAACGTTGGCAATGCCGATCGATTTATTCGAATCATGTTAGGCATCATTATGTTGTTGTTATTTTTATCAGAACCATTTGAAAGTTTAACAGGTAACTTAATCTTATTGGTTATTAGTATTAGCATGATCGCTACATCGTTTATGAGTTTTTGTCCGGTATACACTTTATTCAAAATCAATACTGGTAAAATAGTGAAAAATAAAAAATAAATGATTTCACCCGAAGCTTTTAAACAAGCACTGTTACAAATAATAGATACTGCTTTGGCAGAAGATATTGGTCCCGGAGATTATTCTAGCTTGGCATGTGTACCAAAGGATGCTATTGGAAAAGCAAAATTATTGGTAAAAGACCAAGGAATCATTGCCGGAGTTAATTTTGCTAAGATGATTTTTGAGAGAGTAGATTCGGGTTTAAAACTAGAAGTTTTAATCCCGGATGGTACATTAGTGACTTACGGCAATGTTGTTTTTACTGTAGAAGGTTCCTCCCAATCTATTTTAAAGGCAGAACGTTTAGTATTAAATTCTATGCAACGAATGAGTGCCATAGCTACCAAAACCAATCAATATGTGCAGTTGTTAAAGGGAACTTCGTGTAAAATTTTAGATACTCGTAAAACCACGCCAAATTTTAGAGCAGCAGAAAAATGGGCTGTAAAAATTGGTGGAGGAGAAAACCATCGATTTGCATTGTATGACATGATCATGTTAAAAGACAATCATATTGACTTTTGTGGAGGAATTTCCAAAGCCATTGCCAAAACCAAAGCATATTTGAATGATAATCAGCTAGATTTAAAAATAATTGTTGAAGCCAGAAATTTATCAGAAGTACAGCAAATATTAGATGCTGGTGGTGTGTTTCGAATATTGTTAGATAATTTTGATTACGAAACAACTCGAAAAGCGGTGCAAATAATTGGCAATCAATTTGCAACAGAGTCATCTGGAAACATCAATGAAAAAACCATTCGAGAATATGCTTTATGTGGGGTAAATTATATTTCTTCTGGAAGTTTAACCCATTCTGTGTACAATATGGATTTGAGTTTAAAAGCCATTTAACGTGTCTTTCTTGTATAAAATTCCGATAGTTAAGCAATTGATTGGCTTGGTAAAGTCCATTCAATTACCTTGGTTACAAGGTTTATCATTGTATGAATTATTGGAATTGTATATTACCGGAATTGTAAAAGGTGCATTTTCATACAGAGCAAGTGCTATTGCATTTAGCTTTTTTATGGCCTTATTTCCATTTGCATTATTCATTCTTAACCTAATTCCATACATTCCAATTGACGATTTTCAGTCTGATTTTATGGCTTTTATCGAAAATAGTGTCCCTCCAACCACCTTTGATGCCATACAATCTATTTTGTTAGATATTTTGAACAATAGCTACAAA
>CAZAHJ010000055.1:0-314 GCA_964485115.1 uncultured Flavobacterium sp. | reverse complement strand
TTTTGTCGGTTTTTTTAATGACCAATGGGGTGAATGCTATTTTAGGAGGTTTCGAATCTTCCTATCACATCACCAATTCCAGAGGATTTATTCGTCAATATCTTTGGGCTTTAGGAATTTCCATAGTGTTATCGTTATTGTTATTGTTTACAGTTGCCATAATTATTGTTTTTGAGGTGTTAATTCAGTCGATTGACATACCTGATACTTTGCATCAAAAAATATCATTTTTACAAATAGGAAGGGTAGCATTGGTCGTATTGATGATTTTAACTACAGTTTCTATTTTGTTCAAATACGGTACAAGAATGAAC
>CAZAHJ010000054.1:0-13842 GCA_964485115.1 uncultured Flavobacterium sp. | reverse complement strand
TCGTTACTCAGGGTAATTTTACTAGCTTCGATGTTTTCTTTTAGTTGTGCTACAGAAGTTGCACCAACAATCACACTACTTACCATTTTTTGTTGATGCACAAATGCAATTGCCATGGTTGTTAAGCTCATGCCATTTTGTGTTGCAATTTCTTGGTACATGGCTGTAGCTTTTAGGGCTTGTTCCGAAGTATATCGGGTAAATTGAGGAAACAATCCTAAACGGGAGTTGGTTTGCAAACCCTGTAAGTGTTTTCCGGTTAGCATGCCAAATCCAAGAGGAGAATAAGCCAACAATCCGATATTTTCACGAATTCCAATTTCGGTTAAGCCAATTTCATATATTCGGTTTAACAGTGAATACGGATTTTGTATGGTGCTAATTTTCGGCAGATTTTTTAATTTATGTAATTCCAAATACCGCAAAACTCCCCAAGCAGATTCGTTAGAAACGCCTATATGACGAATTTTTCCTTCCTTAATGAGTTCTTGGCATTTTTCTAAAACTTCTTCTACAGCATCTTTCCATTGGTGGTCAACGTCTTGCAACCCTCTTTTGCCAAACATATTCATTACCCTTTCTGGCCAATGAAATTGGTACAAATCGATGTAATCGGTTTGTAGATTTTTTAAGCTTAATTCAACGGCTTCGTTTATCGATTTTTTTGAAAAATCTAATGGTTGTCTGATGTATTCCATTCCTCTGTTTGGTCCTGCAATTTTCGTAGCAATCACCAAATCGTCTCTCTTGCCTCTTTTTGCCAACCAATTCCCGATATACTTTTCAGTAAAGCCTAAGGTTTCTTTTCGAGCAGCAATCGGATACATTTCGGCAGTGTCTATAAAATTAACTCCTTCCGAAATCGCAAAATCCAATTGCTGGTGAGCTTCTATCTCTATGTTTTGCTCCCCAAAAGTCATGGTTCCTAAACAAACAGAGCTAATTTTGATGTTGGTATTGGGTAAGTATCGATAATTCATCAGATTAAATTTGAAGTATCAAAAGTAAAGTATTTCTGAGCTTTTCAAAAAATGCTTTTTGCAAAGTTTTCCTAAAACCTAACCAAGCAATCATTAGACATTTTTTTACTTATTTGTAAATAAATCATTAAATGTGTAGATATTATGTAACATTTTTCAAAAATCCTCGTATCATTTAATGTTAACCATAACTTTAAAACCATGTTTACTTTACCATTTTATCTTTTAGTTGCCTTCTTGGTGCTTCTAATTTTAGCATCTTTTTTTACTGTAAAACAGCAAACCGCCGCAGTGGTGGAACGTTTTGGAAAATACAGCAGCATTCGTCAGTCTGGTTTGCAAATGAAAATTCCGGTTGTTGACAGAATTGCAGGGAGAATTAACTTAAGAATCCAACAGCTAGATGTAATTATCGAAACCAAAACCAAAGACAACGTGTTTGTAAAGATGAAAGTTTCGGTTCAGTTCAAGGTGATTCAAGAAAAAGTATACGAAGCTTTTTATAAGTTAGAATATCCTCATGATCAAATTACGTCGTATGTGTTTGACGTGGTAAGAGCGGAAGTACCAAAATTAAAATTAGACGATGTTTTTGAGCGTAAAGACGATATTGCTATTGCAGTAAAACGCGAATTAAACGAAGCAATGACCACCTATGGTTACGACATCATCAACACTTTAATTACTGATATTGATCCAGATATCCAGGTAAAAAATGCCATGAACCGTATCAATGCTGCAGATAGAGAAAAAACAGCTGCGGAATACGAAGCAGAAGCAGGTAGAATTAGAATTGTAGCAAAAGCCAAAGCAGAAGCAGAGAGCAAAAGATTGCAAGGACAAGGAATTGCAGACCAACGTAGAGAAATTGCACGTGGTTTGGTAGAATCGGTTGATGTGTTGAATAAAGTTGGGATTAATTCGCAAGAGGCTTCTGCTTTAATTGTGGTAACCCAACATTACGATACCCTACAAGCCATTGGAGCAGATGCAAATTCTAACTTAATATTATTGCCAAATTCTCCGCAAGCAGGAAGCGACATGTTAAACAATATGGTAGCTAGTTTTACAGCAAGTAACCAAGTAGGAGAGGCCATGAAAAAAGCCAATAGTACCCAAAGGGTAAATAAAAAGTCTAATAAAAACGAAGATTTTTCAGAAGAATAAACATGAAAACTTTTGAGTACAAAACAATAGAAATTTCTTTTAAAGGGAATTGGTTTCCAAAGATGGATTCCGAAGAAATTCAAAAGAAACTCAATGCAGAAGGAATGCAAGGATGGGAGTTGGTTTCAACTCTTCCTAAACTTTCCGGAATGCACCCAAGAGCCTTTCTGTTGATTTTTAAAAGACAAAAATAAAAGCAAACCTCCAAGTCAAACTTGGAGGTTTTTTTCTTTTTGTTGTAATACCCTTGAGGTTTGTGCTACTCCGGTATGGCTCCACCCTGGAGGTTGAAAAATATAGTTCCATCGATCTTTCCAACCAATTCCTTTTTGCGTTGCATCTTTCCAAATGGCTTTCCATTCATGAAAAACAATGTTGATAGGGCCTTTGTCTTCCAATGGTTTGGTTAATCCATATTTGATTGGTTCGTAGTTAGGATCTTCTTTTTCAAATGTCCCAAATATTTTATCCCAAAAGATCAAGCCCATCCCCATGTTTTTATCTAAGTATCTTACGTTACTGGCATGATGTACTCGATGGTGCGAAGGAGTAACTAAAATATGCTCTAAAATGCCCATACTTTTTATGGATTGGGTATGCACCCATGTGCCCCATATTTGGAAGATCGCATAAGCACTCATGATATGCCAAGGATTGAATCCTAACAAGGCTATAGGTGAGAAAAATACAAAGCGATACAAAGGTTGAAAAACAGGTGAGCGAAAACCGGTAGTAATATTAAAAAACTCTGAATTGTGGTGGGTAACGTGCACAGCCCAAAACAAACGGGAATGATGGTCTACATAATGGTGTAGATAATAAGCAAAGTCTTGAAGCAAAAACACCCCAAACCAATACCACCAAACAGCAGTGTTTAAGTCGAAAATTCGATATTGGTAAAAGAAAAACATCACTCCAATACCAATGGCTTTTAAAATGATGTCTAAGCCAAAATTAAGAACAGCCAAGTACAAATTAGTGGCAGTATCCGACGTAGAATATCGATGTTCGCGATGTTTGTAACTGTAAAACATCTCAAACAAAATTAATGCTACGTGAAGTGGTGTGGCATACATGTATACAGTGGCTACACCATTTTCTCCGAAAAATTGATCTAACATATTTTTTTGTTTAAGGTTTTAGGTGCTAACGCTTGGTTCTTAAAAGGATGAAGCTTTACTTCGCCTCGATATCAGATATTAGAAATTATTCCGATTGTAATTTAGCCCAAGTATCTCTTAGCCCTACTGTTTTGTTAAATACCAAGTTTTCAGTGGTGCTGTCCTGGTCTACACAAAAATAACCCAATCTTTGGAATTGGAATTGCCTTCCAAGAGTAGCATCTTTCACACTTGGTTCGATATATCCTTTGATAACTTGTAACGAATTTGGGTTGAGGTATGCTTTAAAGTCAACTTCTTTATCACCATCCGGATTTTCGTGTGTAAACAAACGATCATAAACGCGAACTTCTGCTTCTATGGCATGGGCAATCGAAACCCAATGAATAGTGCCTTTTACTTTGCGTTGACTGGCTTCGGTACCACTTCCGGATTTAGACGCTACATCATAAGTACAGTGAATTTCGGTGATTTTCCCATCCGCATCTTTTACCACACTTTCTCCTTTGATGATGTAGGCATTTTTTAAACGAACTTCGGTGCCTAAAGTCAAGCGGAAAAACTTTTTGTGTGCTTCTTCCTGAAAATCCTCTCTTTCTATATATAGCTCTTTTGTAAAAGGAACTTTACGGTAGGTTAATATACCTTCTTCCGGGTTGTTTTCTGCATCTAGCCATTCTTCTTTTCCTTCCGGGTAATTGGTAATTACCAATTTTACAGGATCTAACACTCCCATGATTCTAGGAGCTGTTTTATTTAAGTCTTCTCTCACGCAAAATTCCAACAACGAAACATCAATCAAATTGGTTCGTTTGGCAATTCCAATGGTTTTGGCAAAATTTCGGATGGCAGCCGGAGTATATCCTCTTCTTCTCATACCCGAAATGGTACTCATACGTGGGTCATCCCATCCGGTTACATGTCCTTCTTGTACCAATTGCAACAGTTTACGCTTGCTTACTACCGTGTGCGATAAGTTTCTTCGGGCAAATTCGCGTTGTTTTGGTCGCACTTTGTTATCGTCAAAAATTTGGTCTAAAAACCAATCGTATAACTCTCTGTGAGGTAAAAACTCTAAAGTACAAAGTGAGTGCGAAATTTGTTCCAAATAATCGCTTTCTCCATGTGCCCAATCGTACATTGGGTAAATACACCAATCGTTAGCAGTTCGGTGGTGGTGTTTGTGTAAAATGCGGTACATAATAGGGTCACGCATTAACATGTTGGGGTGGGTCATGTCTATTTTTGCTCGTAACACATGGGTTCCCTCCGGGAATTTACCCTCTTTCATTTCGGTAAAAAGCTCCAAATTTTCCTCCACGGTACGGTTTCTGAACGGACTGTTGGTTCCGGGAGTAGTTGGCGTTCCTTTTTGTTTGGCCATTTCTTCAGAAGATTGGCTATCTACATAAGCTTTGTCTTTTTTGATAAACTCTACAGCCCAATCGTATAATTCTTGAAAATAATCAGATGCATAACACTCTTTATCCCATTGAAACCCCAACCAAGAAACATCGCGTTTGATGGCATCTACATATTCTTGTTCTTCTTTGGCCGGATTGGTATCGTCAAAACGAAGATTTACAGGAGCATGGTAATCGATACCCAAACCAAAATTTAAGCAAATACTACTTGCGTGTCCTACATGTAAATAACCGTTTGGTTCGGGAGGAAAGCGAAAACGCAAATTGGTTTTTGCAAATCCTGCTTTTAAATCGTCTTCAATAATTTGTTCGATAAAATTTAACGAGCGTGACTCAGACATGGTAATTTTTTTGGCAAAAATAGAGAATTATTCCCCAAAAGTAACTATGCCTAACGTTTGGATTCGCTACTTTTGTTACACAAATAAAAAATATGGGAACCATTAAACTACAAAACATTCGCACTTTTTCGTACCACGGATGCTTGCCTCAGGAAGGCAGAATAGGTTCTGATTATCGGGTAGATTTAGAAGTAGAAGCGGATTTGGTGCCTTCAGCCATTTCAGATGAGTTGTCAGATACTGTAGATTACGTGCATTTGAATGCTATTGTAAAAGAAGAAATGGCCATCAGAGCCAAATTATTGGAAACAGTGGCACAACGAATTTTACAAAGAATAGCTACAGAATTGCCATTGGTAAACTTTTCCAAGGTTGCAGTTGCAAAACTTAATCCACCAATTGGTGGGGATGTGGCAAGTGTGGTAATTGAAATGGAGTGGAGCAAAAGCTAGCCCCAGCTTTTTAAATTTAATCCTTGTACAAATTAAAAAATTATTTACATTTGCAATCCCTTATGGCATCGTGGCCGAGTGGCTAGGCAGCGGTCTGCAAAACCGTGTACAGCGGTTCGAATCCGCTCGATGCCTCTAAAAACAAAAACCCTGCTTATTTGTGAGCAGGGTTTTTTAATTGCAACTATTTTGTAAACAAAAACCCTCCAAAAATTTTGAAGGGTTAAGAGTATAAAATTATTCAATGGAATGATTAGTATCTGTAGTACTCTGGTTTGTATGGACCTTGTACGGTAACACCAATATATTTTGCTTGGTCTTCTGACAAGGTTTCTAACTCTACCCCTAATTTAGCCAAGTGTAAAGCAGCTACTTTTTCATCTAAGTGTTTTGGCAACATATACACTTTGTTTTCGTAAGCTTCGCTGTTGTTCCACAATTCAATTTGGGCCAAAGTTTGGTTGGTAAACGAGTTACTCATTACAAAACTTGGGTGTCCGGTTGCACATCCTAGGTTTACCAAACGACCTTCTGCTAAAATCAAAATGTCTTTTCCTTGGATGTTATATTTGTCTACCTGAGGTTTGATTTCAATTTTGGTATCCCCATAGTTTTCGTTCAACCAAGCCATGTCAATTTCATTGTCAAAGTGGCCAATGTTACAAACGATGGTTTTGTCTTTCATTTTTTCAAAATGACGACCTACTACTATGTCTTTGTTACCGGTGGTAGTAATTACGATATCGGCATTTTCAATCACGGTATCTAATTTTTTTACTTCAAAACCATCCATTGCAGCTTGTAAAGCACAAATTGGGTCAATTTCTGTTACTGTAACAATAGAACCTGCTCCACGGAAAGAAGCAGCAGTACCTTTTCCTACATCACCATAGCCACAAACTACAACTCTTTTACCTGCCAACATAATATCGGTTGCTCTACGAACAGCATCTACAGCTGATTCCTTACAACCGTATTTATTGTCAAATTTTGATTTAGTAACCGAGTCGTTCACGTTGATAGCTGGCATGTGTAATGTGCCATTTTCCATTCTTTCGTATAAACGGTGTACTCCTGTAGTGGTTTCTTCTGACAAACCTTTGATGCCCGCAATTAATTCCGGATATTGGTCAAACACCATGTTGGTTAAGTCACCACCATCGTCTAAAATCATGTTCAATGGTTGTCTGTCTTCTCCAAACCATAAAGTTTGCTCAATACACCAGTCAAATTCTTCTGCGTTCATGCCTTTCCACGCATACACAGAAATTCCAGCAGCAGCAATCGCAGCAGCAGCATGGTCTTGGGTAGAGAAGATGTTACAAGAGCTCCAAGTAACTTCTGCGCCTAAAGCAACTAAAGTTTCAATTAATACTGCAGTTTGAATGGTCATGTGTAAACATCCAGCAATTCTTGCTCCTTTCAAAGGTTGGGTTGCTTTATATTCTTCTCTTAATGCCATTAAACCTGGCATTTCAGCTTCCGCTAATTCAATTTCTTTTCTTCCCCAAGCTGCCAAAGAAATATCTTTTACTTTGTAAGCCACGTAAGGTGCTGTTTTTGTATTCATGTATTAGTATATTTGTATGTTAAATTTTGGTACAAAAATAGGCAATAGGTTTCGGTTCCTAAAAACATTTGCACTTTTTTATCATCTGTAACAGTTGTTAAATATTTGAAATACAAAATTATACTGCATTTATGCCCCTATACCAAACCATTCACCCCAATCTTAACACCCAAATTTATCTTTGGAAAATTACAGAAACTGAAGAAGATTTACTTCAGGGTTTGGAATTGACAAAAAACGCTACAACTCGTTTGGATGGGATGAAATCGATAAGTCACCGAAAAGGATTTTTGGCCGTGAGAAAAATTTTAAAGCACATTGGCTTGGAAGACAAAGATTTGTTGTATTCCCAAGATGGCAAACCACATTTATCTATTCCCAAAAATGTGTCCATTACCCATTCGTTTGATTTTTCGGTTGTTGCAATTTCTGACCAAAAAATTGGTGTCGATTTGGAATGGAGTAGAGACAAAGTTACCCAGTTGGCACATCGGTTTTGTTCCGAGCATTTTGTGCCTAAACATTATGATGCGATACAAACAGCCCAAATGTACACGATTATTTGGGGCACCAAAGAAGTGATTTTTAAAATAGAAAATCATAAAGGAATTAGCTTTAAAGACCATATTGTTGCAAAGCCTTTCGATTTAAACAGTCAATTTGTTGATGTAACCCTACAGTTTTTTGAACACCCTAAAAATTATATTATTCAATTTATATTGGTAGAAAAATATGTTTTGGTTTGGGGGTGGGAAATTAATAATAATAAGTAAAATTTATGTACGATATTTTTTTTGAGCATTATAATAACTATGATAAAATTTCTATCGTTTTAGAATTTATTGCATTTTTATTTGGTGTTTTAAGTGTATACCTGGCAAAGCAAAACAACATATTGGTGTATCCTGCAGGCATTATCAGTACCACTATTTATGTTTATTTGTTGTGGCAATGGAGTTTATTAGGTGATATGTTGGTGAATGGGTACTATACTATTTTAAGTATTTTGGGATGGTATTGGTGGATGCAACGAAAGGGGAAAGCCGCAGAGTATCCTATTCAAAATGCAAGTCGCTATGATTGGGTTAACTATGGGATATTTTTCTGCATTACCATCGTATTTATTGTATTGGTTTACTTATTTTTTGATAAATTTACCAATTGGTATAGCTATGTAGATACACTTACAACCGGTTTATTTATGGTAGCGATGTTAGCTATGGCCAAAAGAAAAATAGAGCACTGGATATTTTGGATTATTGGAAATGTATTATCAATTCCACTTTATTTTCTAAAAGGTTATACCATAACGAGTGTTCAATATGTTGTGTTTTTAATACTGGCAATTGCCGGATACATACAATGGAAGAAATTTTTAAACAAGCCAATAACCAACTCCTTAAAATAGTTTTTTACGGCCCAGAAAGCACCGGAAAAACCACCTTAGCTAGGCAATTGGCTGCTCATTTTCAAACGGAATGGGTTCCTGAATATGCCCGAGAGTTTTTGCAACAAAAATGGGATAAAACCAAGCAAATATGTACGATAGATGATTTAAAACTTATAGCAATTGGTCATCTTAAAGCCGAAAATGAAGCAGTAGCCAAAGCTAACCAATGGTTGTTTTTAGATACGGATGTGCTGGTTACCAAAACTTATTCGGAAATGTATTACGGCTATGCAGAGTCTTGGTTAGAAGATGCAGTAGAACAATTACATTACGACTTTTATTTTTTAACCGATGTAGATGTTCCGTGGGAGGCGGATGATTTGCGAGACAAACCTAATGAAAGAAGCGAATCTTTCACTTTTTTTAAAAAAAAATTAGAAGAAAACAGCAAACCTTATGTGGTTTTATCTGGAAACCAAGAAAAGCGTTTTGAAAAAGCTTTGCATTGGTTAGAAAAGATCAAAATTGCCAGAGAAATCGGATTACACGGAAATCAATTGTTGGAGTTAGAAGATCATGGGATATCGGTTTTTCATATAAAAGAACATTTTCAATACATCCAAAGAGGGATTCATCCAGTTCATTTGGTAAAACCAGCTACTTTAAATGATGGAATTCATCCGTTAAATGAAGAAGATGCTCAGTTTTATGCTCAGTTTTACAAAGAAAATTTGCAAAAGTTAAAAGTAAAGAAATTCATTCCTGCCTCCGGAGCAGCAAGCAGAATGTTTCAGTTTTTAATTGAGTTTGTCCGAGATTTTAAATTAGGTCAGGAAACCATTAATGCATACATTAACAGAAGCAACAACCAACAACTTTCGATATTTTTGATAGGAAAAGAAAAATTTCCGTTTTACCATGATTTGTTACATCACACCTCGCAAGTAGTTGAAAATTTTGCATTGCTCGATAAGGATTTTAAAGATTTTTATTTGATAAAAGAGTTGTTGTATGCACCTCAATTCAACTACATCAACAAACCAAAAGCGGTTTTGCCTTTTCATCAATATCCAGCCCACTTTGCTACTCCATTGGAAGAACATTTGGTAGAAGCAACCGTGTATGCCACCAATCAAGATCGTTCGTTTTTGCATTTTACCATTACAGAAGATCACGAACAGTTGTTTAAAGAAGTTGCCAACGAATGGAAGCCTAAATTAGAAAGAGATACCCAAACACATATCACGATAAGGTATACCTACCAAGAAAAAAGTACCGATACCATTGCTTTTGGAAATGATTGGAAACCATTGACAGATGAAGCAGGGAAATTGATTTTTCGACCTTCCGGACACGGAGCATTATTACAAAACTTAAATCAATTAGATGCAGATGTGGTTTTTATCAAAAACATCGACAATGTTTCGCACAACCACAAGCAACAAGAAATGTTGTACAAAAAAGCATTGGCAGGAATTCTTTTATATTGGCAGCAAAAGATTTTTCATTACATTAATCAGTTAAAAGCAGTTGAGGTTAGTGTTCAAGTGATTAAAGAAGCGGAGAGTTTTATTACGCAACAGTTACAAATTGCATTAGCAGAAGACTTTTTTAAATATACCAAAGAATACAAAATCGACCATTTGTTGGAGCGATTAAATCGACCTATTCGGGTGTGTGGAATGGTTAAAAATGAAGGAGAGCCTGGAGGAGGGCCTTTTTGGGTGATGGACCAAAAAGGAAACACATCTTTACAGATTGTAGAAAAAGCCCAAGTTGATTTGATGAAAATTAACCAAAAAGAAGTTCTGGAAGCCTCTACCCATTTTAATCCGGTGGATTTGGTTTGTGGTATGAAAAACTATATGGGCATTCCATTTAACTTAAACGAATTTACCAATCCAAATGCAGGCTTTGTGGTAGAAAAATCTAAAAATGGCAAAACTTTATTCGCATATGAATTGCCGGGTTTGTGGAATGGCTCTATGGCCAATTGGATTAGTATTTTTGTTGAAATTCCATTGGGGATTTTTAACCCAGTAAAAACGGTTAATGATTTACTAAAACCTGCCCACCAACCTTCATGAAATTTGAAGCCATTTTAAAAGAAGCTACCTTTACAGCAGTTCGAAGTAGTGGGGCAGGAGGGCAACACGTGAATAAAGTTTCCTCTAAGATTCAATTAAGTTGGGAAGTAAATAAAAGCTCCTGTTTTTCTGAAGTAGAAAAAGAGAGAATCCTTTATAAATCATCTTCTTGGATTAATGAAGAAGGCGTTTTACGAGTTACCTCACAAAATAGCAGAAGCCAATTTTCTAACAAAAAGATGCTATTCAAAAGTTTTTTACCATTCTTGAAAACGCTTTTAAAGAGCCAAAAAAAAGAGTAGCAACCAAAATTCCAAAAGCAGTTAAAGAAAAACGGTTGCAATCTAAAAAACGGATTTCTGAGTTAAAGTATTCGAGAAAAAAGAATTTTTAAACCGATAAAATATACTCTACCAAACCTTGATCGTGCGATAAGTCCATTTTTTTTCGCAAGCGATAACGCTTAATTTCCACACTTCTTACCGAAATGTTTAGTAATGGTGCAATTTCTTTAGAAGACAGGTTTAAACGTAAATAAGCGCATAATCTTAGGTCGTTTGGAGTAAGACTAGGATGTGCGGCTTTAATTTTTTTGATAAAATCATTATCTGCTTTATCAAAAGCTTCTTTAAATACGTTCCAAGTGTCGTCTTCTGAAACTGTTTTATTGATGGTACTTATTACCGATTTGATGTTTCTAGAAGCGTTATTTTCTGAAGTTTTTTTCAAATCTTCTTTGATGATTTTGAGTAATTCATCTTTTTTAATCAAGTTCATGGTGGAAACAGCGAGCTCTTTGTTCTTTTTATCCACATCTTGTACCAACTGTTCATTTTTAATTTTCATGATTTCCTTTTGGTTCTCCAATTCTTTTAATTCAAGCAATAAATTGTTTTCTGCAATAATTTTTTGATGTTTTTGATGGTAATAGCTTCTATAAAGATGGTTTACATAAGCAACCAAGGCAATAGATAGTAAAATGTAGATTAAAATAGCCAAATGACTAAAATACCAAGGCTTTAGAATTTCAAAACTGTAAGAAATGGTATTTTCAGTTTCTGCATTAGAAACCTTTGCTTTAACTTTAAAAGTATAAGTGCCAGGTTGTAAGTTTTCAAAGCTCACTTCCGTTTGTGGGGACCAATTGCTCCATTTTTCCTGAAAACCTTCTAAAATATATTGGTATTCGGAGTTAATATAGCTATCATATTCAGGTACGTGAAACGAAAAATGAATATTGTTTTGGTGGTGTTTTAAGCTTCCTTTTTCCTCCAAACTCATCGAAAAAACTTCATTTTCAAGGGTATTTGCACTAACGCTATTTAAATAAACACGATAGCTTTGATTCTTAGCATCTTCATTTTTAAGGATGTAATACCCATCGGTAGTACCAATTAAAAACTCATTTTCTCTTATCTCGAAGATATTTTCATAGCCAGGCATGGAGTTGGTTAATGAAGAGGAAATAGGAATGCTATTTTTGTTTAATTCTTCTGAAAGTTTGCTTTTAGAAAAATAGTGCAAATAATTTTTGGTAAAAAACCACAAGTATTTTGATTTGTCCGAAACCATTTTCCCGGTTACATATTCTTGATTATTAAAAATGGAACTGATACTCTCTGATTTTTCAAAAGTTTTGCTGTTGTTATTATATTTAAAAACACCATCTTGAGAAGCGTAATAAATATGATTGTTAAAAGTTTCTAAGCTTGCATTTTTCCCTTTTTTAGGTTGTGTAAATACCTTTATTTCCTTTACTTTAGTCCAATCGGAAGTCAAAATTAATCGGTATAAGCCACGATATTCATGACTTACCAAAATATCATTGTTTGGAGTTATTTCAAAAAAACGACAGGAGTAATTAAAGCCATTTAATTTTCGGTGAAATTGCCATTTTCCATCTATTTTTTTAAGCACTGATAAGCCGTAGTAGTTTCCTTGAATAATTTCATCCCCTTTGATTTCAAATTTCCAAGTGCCACTATTTTCGTATATATGGCTACTTTGGTTTTCTATAATAACAAAAGTTCCCAAGTCGTGTCCACAAAACAAGGTGTTGTCATGAATAAATAATGACCAAACTTGGCCCTTAGTTCCATTGATCAAATTAAATTCGTCTGGTTTATGTAAGCTATTAGAAAACAAACCTTGGTTGGTGCCAATGTATAGTTTGTTTTGGTAAACAATAGAGGTGTATACTGTGCCTAAAATTCCGGTATGGTTGGCATATTTTTGAATTTTTGAATTCATGTTAATGCAATCAATACCGTTGTCTAATCCTAACCACAAATTTTTATCTTTATCTTCAAATAACGACAATATGGTATTATTGCTAGTGCCATTATTTTGGGTAATATGATGTGCCAAATCGCCATTTTCTTTCACAATAACAAGTCCTTGAGAAATGGTTCCGAAAGCTATTTGGTTGTTGTGCAATTTGGTTGCACAATACACACTTCCGATTTGAAGTAAATTGTCTGCAAAGGTTTTTTTAGGAACTATTTGGGTGTTTTCCAGCACAAACATTCCGTTGTTTTGAGTAACAAAAACCAATTGTTCATTTTGCAGCAAGATGGAAACTATTTTGTTGTTTTGGATTTGTTCTTTGGTTAAAAACAATTTACTAGTTGCGTTTTCAATTTCAAAAATTCCTTCATTAGATTGGTAAAAAATCCGTTCACCTACCTGGTACATTTTGAAAATAGCAGAGGTAGGCTCAATTATTTTTACTGATTTTTTTTCGGTATTGTAAATATAAATACGTTGAAGTGATTGAAATAATACCCATTTTTGATAGGAGATAATACCCCAGAACTGCTCATCGTCTAATAATTTATTTTTAAAAGAAGTACTGATGCTATGGTATTTCCATGAACCATGCGAATTATTACTCCAAAACCCAAAATCCATGTAAGCTCCGCAATAAATTTTTCCTTGATAACTATGAACTGAGCGAAGAATACTTTCATTATAGCTCGGGAACAACTTCCATTTGGAGCCATTAAACAACAATAAACCTTCGTTGTTGGCAAAGAAAATTTTATGATTTTCACTTTGCGTAATACTCCAATTTTGTATTCCACCTGAATAGGTAGAAGGAGCGTAATTAGATATTGGAGGTAGCTCTTGAGCTACCAATCCCAAGGAACACAAAAAAAGGTAAAAGAGAACTTTAATCTTCAACGGAGTTAATTTTCCTCTAATTTAAAAGTTTTTTTACAATAAAAAACCCTGCAACCAAATTTTAGTTGCAGGGTAAAAAATATAATCGGTAAGGATCTAATTACTGATGATTTCATTGCTATTTTTG
>CAZAHJ010000053.1:0-14444 GCA_964485115.1 uncultured Flavobacterium sp. | reverse complement strand
GAAGTTCCAATTCGTTGTACACCCCTTCGAATCATTTTAACAGCATCTTCAAAAGTTTTGACACCTCCAGCTGCTTTTACGGGTAATGGAGAAGCATTTTCTAACATCCAGTGAATGGTTTCAAAGGTTGCCCCATTTGGTTTTCCGTCTGTAGTTGGATAAAAACCGGTAGAAGATTTTACAAATACTTGACTAAACTGATTTTCTTTAAAATTGGCTATTACCACATTTTTAATCAATGCAGATATTTTCATGATCTCGGTTGCATTTAATGCTGCAACTTCAATAATCCATTTTACTACTTTATGATGGGATAATCCTAATTGTGTGCCTTCTAAAATTTCTTTTTTCACTAAGGCAATATCCCCTTGCTGAAAAGCATAATAATTACAAACAAAGTCTAATTCATCTACACCATCCCCAATAGCTTTCTTTGCTTCAGTTAGTTTTTCCTCTAAAGAATAAGTTCCTTCCGGAAATCCTATAACAGTTCCAACCAGAACTTTGGAATGTTGCTCGTTAATCATTTTACGTGCAAATGATACTTGATCTGGTCTGATCATGACCAATTGGTACTGCTCATCAATACATTCCTGAATAAAATTCTTTACTACCTCGTTGTTTTGTTGTTCTGTTAGGCCTGCTTGCTCTGGAAGTTTCAAATAGGTTGCGTCTAAATATTGTTTCAATTCCATGTTGGTAAAAATAAAAAAATATCCAAAGTAATTTCGGGATATCTCAGCACTTTTTTATCAAATCATTCTTCGTATTTAAAGGTAATTGAAATGGTATATCTCACATGTATTTCTTTACCATTTTGTTTTCCCGGAATCATTTTTGGCATTTTATTAATTACTCTTCTTGCTTCATTTTCAAACACTGGATATGGAGACCTAACTTGTACAATTTGAATGGAACCCGTATTGGTAATTAAAAACTCTACCCAAACTTTTCCTTGTTGACGATTTGTATAAGCTGATTCAGGAAACTTTTGATTATTGGCTATAAAACTTCTGATTTTTTGCTCCAAACAAGACCTTCTTTGTTCTTTAGGTACTCTTTCACAACCAGGAAAAACGGGAACTTCGTGTACAAAACTTAATGGCACATCGTCTGGAATAGGCTCTATAAACGTTGGAATATCAGCAGCAGGAACAATAGAATTTTCAGGCTCAGGATTGGGAGAAAGAATTGGTTGATCGTCTTCAACTTCATTATCAGGACTTGCTTGAGATGGTAATGAAGTGATTATTACTTGTTGTACTGGTGCTGTTCTTTCCAACACAATTTTATCCATTGGAATTTCGGCTACTAAAACTTCTTCTATGCTTTTTGGCGTTTGAACAAATGGTTCATTAATTGGAAAAAAAGCTTCTAAAACAAACAAAGAAGTTAAAGATAAAAAAGTAATAGCTACACTAAAAAATAATAAGCTAAAAAGAGATGGGTCTTTTTGTGGATTTTTTTTGGTTCCATGATAGCTAAGTTTTGGTTAATAAAGATCACATAAACAAAACTTACCAAGCACCATTCCAAAAAAAAACCCCGATAGTTCGGGGTTTATGAAAATATTATTTTTTATTCTAATCTAAAAGTTATAGGAATACTATAAGGAACTCTTACTGCTTTTCCTCTTTGCTTTCCTGGAATCATTTTTGGCATTTTAGTCATGATTCTTGCAGCTTCTTTTTCTAGAATGGGACTAGGACCACGCATTCCTGCAACAGAAATAGATCCATCTTTTTCTATAATAAAATTCACAAATACTTTTCCTTGAATGTTGGCATCAATTGCTGCTTCAGGATATCTTTGTTCTTTTAAAATAAATTGTTGAATTTTCTTTTGAAAACAGTCTCTCTGTTTGTCTTTTGGTTCTTTTTCACAGCCAGGAAACAAAGGAACATCTTCAATAATTGCAAAAGGTACATCTACATCAGCTTCTTCTTCAATTACTACCACTTTTTTAGCCTCTACAGGTTTCACTTCTTCTTGTTGATTGGTTTCAGTAGATTGAATTTGAACTTCTTTAATTTCCTTTTTATCCTCTACTACTTTTAAAATCTCCGGAGCTGGTGGAGGTGGTGGAGGTGGTGGAGGTGGATTACTTGGAGGAAGTGTCACAGGGACATCCTCATCTAAAAAGCTATCATCTACCGCTTTAGAAATACCTTCCAAGTTCTTCTCATAGGTTTTCATTTCAATGGCAACGTAAGACAACAATGCCATGCTGAACAATCCTAAGCTGAAGTACAAGAAGCTATTTCTCCTTGGGTCTACATTCGGATTTTTCTTTGGTTCCATAATTATTTTTTTGAGTTGCTAATATAGTTATATTTTTTATTTGAAAACTTTTTGGTCAAAAAAAGTTTGGAATCTTAACACAACAATTGTTCCATAAATTGCACCTAAAGCGTTAAATGCAACATCCCACCAATCAAACTCTCTGTATAGAGTTAAATACTTTTGTAAAAACTCAATCAATAAGCCGTAAGTAAAGGAAATAGTTAAAGCATATCGGGCAGAATTTTGCCATGTTAAACCTTTAATAATTCTCCAAAACAACAACCATCCTAATTGTAATACAAAATAAAAAGTAAAATGATAGAACTTGTCGGTGTAAGTTAAATCTATTTTTGGAAAATTACTGGTACTCGTTAGGCTTAATCCCATTAATAAGGATTTCCAAACCAATAATCCTATCCAAATAAATGATTTAGGCACCAATTAATGCTTTGTATGCTTCGCTATCTAATAAAGCATCCCATTGAGAAGCATCTGAAATTTTTACTTTTACCATCCAACCATCTCCATAAGGGTCGGTATTTACTTTTTCAGGTTCTTGTTCTAAAGCATCATTGAACTCAATGATTTCACCGCTTAATGGTAAAAACAAATCGGAAACTGTTTTCACTGCTTCTACAGTTCCAAAAACTTCATCTTGCTCTAAAGTTTGGTCTAAAGTTTCTACTTCTACATACACAATGTCACCAAGTTCTTTTTGTGCAAAATCTGTAATTCCAACGGTTGCAATATCACCGTTTAGGGAAACCCATTCGTGGTCTTTTGTGTACTTTAAGTTTGCTGGTATGTTCATGTTGTTTATTTTTTTCCAAATGTATTGGTAAAAATCAAATTTTGAAAGTAAAATGGTTGTAAAAATTAGTTTCCAAAATTGTATCGTAAAGTAAAAAATGCTCTGATGTTGGTAACAGGAAAAGCAGTAGAAATTACAGCACGGTTAAAGGTGTGGTCATAAGTAAATATAGCCGTTAAATTTTTACTAAACGCATAATCTGCGGTTAATTTTGCCGACCAAATATTTTGACCTCCTCCTAACTGATTGTTATCCAAATCCAGGTAACGAACAATGGTTTTGTTGTCTCTGAATGAAAAATCAGTTCTGATGTTCAAATCACTTTGTATAACCCCATTATTATCTGCCAAACCTTGAAGTAAACGCACATTTTTGATACGATAACCTAATCCAATAATATATTCCTCCCCTTGTACCTCGGTTAACAAATTATTGTCGAAACTCAACGATAAAGCACGGTCTTTTTTCATTTCTCCTAAAAATCGGAAGGAACTTTTGGTTTCAAATTCTACTCTTACCAAAGGATTGAATTGTTCTACTAAGTTGATATTTCCTATCAATAGTTGTGGTATTAAATTACCAGAATCGTCTGTAGCTCCAGGATTTTGATCGTATTGTAAATTGGAACGGAAGTTATTAATGGTTGCCATAGAACGATAGTTATGTTGGATGGAGAATCTTCGGAATCTATCTTTAAAAAATTCGTATCGCATTAATCCGGTATATTTGATATTCCAGTTTGGTACCGGAACATTTCGGAAGGGACTTAAAGAAACTTGTCCCGCATCACTTCCTGAATAAGCAGCCATAAAAGCAGGGATCAAAACTTCTTGGGCATTTCTACCGAAACCAACCGGATATCCAAAATTAGGATTATTTGGATCGGTAACTGTTGGGAAGTTTGGAGAACCATAATATCTTTCTGCCAAACGATTTGCGACTTGCAAACGGTTGTCTCTAAAATCTTGAAAAGCTGCGGAATTAATTTCATCACTAGCAGAAAAAGCAGTTCTAATTAATGCTGTAGAGATGGAATAATTTCCGAAGAAGTTCGGAGATCTGGAATTATAAATTCCGTTTTCTACATCGTATTGTTCTGAGAAATTCTCCATGTAATTTCTATCAGCAATTAAGTCGATAGAAAAATCGGGGAACAATTCCATTTTTGCAGTTACATTTAATTGCTTTTGTAAAGTTTGGGTGTAAGGCTGGTTAAACTCTGGGAAAATGGTTAACCAGCCTCTTCTAGCAGCTTCATGACGAACATCGTCTTGTAGGCCCATGGTAAATGCAAAAGACGGTCTGCTGGTTCCAAAAAACCCAAGTGATTGGGTATACCCTGGTAAAGCCATCCCACTATTTTGGGTATAGTTAACTTGTACATTTTTTAAAGAAGTTACAAATCCGATTACCCCATCCATAAATACATTGGAACTATTGGTATTTGCAGCTTTTTTGCTTTCTATTCTATCTCCTGGTTTTGGTGGTCCGGAAGGTGCAGTAGTAGCTGGCTTTTTTGGGCCTTTTACCAAACCAATGTATTTGTAAAACAAATCCATACTCATGGTAGTATTTAATCGATGAGCTCCTTGGTTTTGGATAGTATTTCCTAAGTCGAATATATTTCCGTTTCCATCATCAATTTGATTGAGAGCTAATGAGGCACGTTGCCACATAAAACTACCGGTGTAGGAATAGCTTGCTTTTAAAAAACTTAAGAAAGGCAGCTTATTTATAGGTAAATCGTAGTTTACAATCAATTGTTGGTTGTGCATATTAGGTGTGCCAATGCTCCAATAATCGTCCCAAATAGTATTGTCATTATCTGGTACATTGAATTCATCCATATAGTTTCTTACCAAATTATTTGTATTTGCTGTGTAGTTTACTTTAAGTGATTTGGTTAAATTAAAGTTGAAACCATAATTGTAATTAAACATGTAATTTCTTCTAAACAATGGATCAATTCCTATGCCTTGTACATCAATATTTCTGAATTGTTGTTGGTTGAATTGACGAATGATATTGGTACTAAAGTTGATATTGCTTGGCAAATAATTAAAATTCAAATCACCCAAAATCTTCCAATAACGATTGTCTCTCAGTTTTTTAACTTTTTTAAGAGGCTCTATTGGTTTATTAACAAAGGCATAATTGTAATCTACTGCGGTACGGGTTGATTGATCTACATAATTCTCAATTTCAAAATCGTGACGCTCTGTAATGTTGTAAGAATGAGAAAAAGTAAAGTTTTCGATATCGTATACATGAGGTTTTTGCTCAGGTTGTCTTTCTTTTCTAACTCCTATAAAGTTGATACTTCTTCGCTTGGTATAATCAATTGCTCTGCCTCTTATGAATTCTTTTTCAGCTTCGTTTTCAGTTACGTCTAACAATTGCTTTAAACGGATATCTTGATTAAAAGGATCGTATTCTGGAGTAATAGTTTGTTCTCCTACTGCATAATTAAATGGCAAGTTGATTCCCCATTTTTGTGGCAGTAACTTTCCTAAACTAAGATTGGTTACCACATCATACTGTCGCATATCTTCCCGGCTACGCTCATTTACTCCTTGTTCAATTCCACCAAAACCAATAGTACTCATTCTACCTACAGCAGAAACAGTTGCAAAATCTGCCATATTGGTATCTACATTCAATACCGCTGCCATGCCCCCTTTGTTATTCAAATCAGAAACTCGAAGTTCGTTAAACCAAACTTCACCTCTTATGTCTTTTGGATCAATTCCGGTAGAAGTTTCTAATTGATTAGTTTGGTTTTTAACCCCTACCATTAAGGTTCTTACCAAACCAAAGTTTGGGTTTCCTTTTACTCCAACTCGAAGTTTGGCAGTTGATTTTCCGGATGCTGCAGGGTCTAATTCTACTTCGTCTCTGAAAAATATTTCATCAGGCCCAACCGGGTTTTGTCTGGATAAAATTTTTATTTGCGTTAATAAAGCCATGTTTAATTCCAACTCATTTTCTAATGGCCAAACCCTATCTGGAGCACTTTCTCCATGGTTAGTAACTTTTAATGGCACTTCTACTTGGTAGAAATTCTGGGTAAAATCGTTTCCAAACCGAATAAATGCAACCATTTCATCATCTTTTAATCGATTGGCATTTCCATTATCTTCTACTGCTTCTGCATGTAAAAACATTCGAAGTTTGTTAAACTGACGCATGTCAATTTCTACATTTTTAAACACCGCTCTTGAGTCACCCGGTTGTAAACCTCCTAAACCACCTACATCTGAATTTGGTTTTTTGGTTACTCTTAAAGCTAACGATTGTTCATTTTGGTTGATAACTGTATTGTTGTTATTCAATTGCTCGCGAACTACCCCTGGAGGCAATACATAATTTATAGGTTGACGATTGGAGTTTTCCTGAATATTTACAGCCAACACATCAAAAGAAGTATCGTCATCCTCTAAATTAGGATCTGAAGGATCTAAAGTAGATAAGAATCTTCTCCATTCACCTCTAATCAACTCTAAGGTCCCAAATCGTACTACAATTTCATCAGAAAATCCTGTCATAAACATTCTCATAAAGCGGATAGAGCGAAAATCTGCAATGCTTCCTATAGTTCTTTCCGGTTCAATTACCGGTATCTTAAACTGTATCCATCTTGCAGGAATACTAGCCGTTCCTCCGCCAGTATTTACTTGTTCTACGGTTTCTCTTATATCGGTGATGTAATTTTCTCCAACTTGCATTCCCGGTCTCACATCTACACTATACTCATAATAAGCGTTGATGGTATTCATGGTATTGTCTCGGTTAATATCCTCTACATCAGGCAAGGTGTTATTTCCTCTGTTGGTATCTGTAACTTCCACCGGGGAATTTCGTTCAAATCCGTTATAATTTTTATAACGCTCAATTACATTACCTGTTCTGCTCAAATAAAACTCGTAATTGTCTGCTGCAGGGTCAGTTTGTGCGGCAAAACCAGGATTGATTCCAGGTAAATTAGCTTCGTCAGCATCAGAAATACCATCCAAACCAACATCTTGTACCAGACGGTTTGCCGGAGTGGTATCAAAAGCATAAATTAACGATTGAGAAGCTGGCACTCTCCCCCATATAGTAGGTACTGTTGGTGTGGTTCCATTTGCTTCTGGCAATCCGTTTTCGTATTGTTTTCTTCCGTCTTTTAAAACATCTTCTGATATTTCCCCCAAGTTAAAGTAAATTTTTCCTTGGTTGGTTGGGGTGTGTTCGTTATTTACATAAGGATCTAGCATCCAAAATTGGATGTACTCTACATTACCTTGTTCAAAATTGGTAGAATTGATGGCACGCATGATTCCTCCAAAATTGTTTTGAGGATTTAAAAATGGTGTTCCATTTGCAACTTCTGGGTTGTAATTAAACGGTCCTCTTTCTTGAGGATAGTATGCCAAATCAAGCGTGTTTACTACTGATGTTTCTCCCAAAGCAATATCAGTTACAGGAAATAACTCTCTAACAAAAATTCTTCTGGTTTTATTAAAAGCAAAATCTTGATCAAGCATGCCAGCTGGCCTTTGGCTGGTAAAGAAAATTGGATCAATGCTGTACCAACTTAATTTAGACCTACGATATCCGTAACTTAAGTCGTTGTTTTCTCCGAAAAAGTTATACGGACTACTATTATTTCTAACAGGTACACTTGCCAAACTCCAAGCCAAAGGCGAACGCATATCGATGGTAGATTGCGAACCTTCAAAATCATCTACGTATAAGGTAGATTCACCATTAAAATTATCTTGTCTAGGGGTGTCAGGTTGCAAAAAAGCAACTTCACCACGGACTGATAAATTAGATGGTACATCGGTTTTGATGTTTGGCAATTTGTTTACCAATCGTGTTAATAATGGTACTTCAGTAGAATAGTTTGCATTAAATCCGAATATTGAATTATTAACCGACTCTTGTCCAAACGTTGATTTTTGGGTAAATGGTCTTTCTGTTAATTTTAAAAAGGTAGCACCTACTTGGAATTTTTCATTGAATTGGTGGTCCACATTTACTCCAAAAAACCTTCTGGTTTGTTGTCCAAAAAAAGTATTATTTTCTACAGAAATTTGAATTGGAATTGAAGCATTTTGCAATGATGGGTCTAAAATCCGAACTCTTCCTAATTGGTAGTTTACGGTGTAATCTTGGCCTTCTACTAATCTTCTTCCTCCTGCGGTAACCACTACCGATCCACGAGGAACATTAAAAGCACCTATTGGAATACCATCTCCACCGGTAGATTTAAACCTTCCTTTCAAAAGGAATTTATTTTTCTCACTATTTTGTAGTGCAAACGCTTGGGTACTTGTATACATGGTATTGTATACATACTTATTTTGGTTAGGGTTATAAGAAGCCGGAAAATTATAATCTTCGCCAGAATTGGTGTTTAATTTTTGAAATAAGTGACGACCAAAAGGCTCCACACTAGTAAATATAATTCTTCCGTTTTGTGGGTCAACCGTTAATCCTGGGTAGAAGTCAAAAAAACCATCTCCACCTTCTTGAGGGTCGTTGTTAAAATTTAATCGGTCTACATTAAATACTTTTAAAAGTGGGGTTTCTGCCACATCATTTGGTAAAGGTAATGGTGTGGTTCCGTCTGGGTTTTGAAAAGGAGTAATATAATTTAATGGTGCCGGATCTACATATAAAATATTGAATCGGAAATCATCTTGGGTTAGTTGCATTCCTCCCGGAATTTGGTAGATGTTTTTCATCATCAAATTCCAAATTGGTTTGTTCACATTGGTCAAACTACTTTTTAATAATTTTAAAACCAACGATTGGGTTTCCGGAATTTGGTTGTTCGGATCCACCACCGTTGATTCGATTCCATCATTCCCAAATTCTCCCACTTGATATACTTGGTCACCTATGGTATATTGAAATGCTACTGCTATTACTTCGTCGTTAGCCAAACGTTGTTGTAAGGAAATATACCCTAACTGTGGATGAAAAGTATATTCGTTTGGATTTAATTTTCGAGCATTTTCTAATCGAGCATAGTCTAATCCTTCGATGGCATTGAAGTTAAAGCCACTTGCAGAAGAAACCATTTGTCGGATAGAAGAATTCAGCAAACCTGTTCCTGAACTTATTCTGGAAGGATCTAATAAGTTGTTGGAGTTTTGCGAAGGAGTATTGAAACCAGATGTAAAGAAATTACCTGGAATTGGATCGATCCCAACGATTTGTTCGTTGGGAACTCCCATTACAGGAGATTCTCCTAAATCTTGCAATGCGATGATATTTCTTAAATTATTACCATCAGGAGTGGTATTGATTCTGTTCTGACGATTGGTTATCCAAACTTCTAATCTGGTAATTTGCACCCTAGTATCAATAAAAGGATAGTTTCTTAGTGCTCTATCGTATTGGTTTCTGAAGAACTGCGACAAAAAGAAGTGCCTGTCTGCATCATAATCTAAAGCAAACAATTCAAAATCTTGCAAGGTTCCTCCACCTTGTGCAGTTACCGATCGAGTTTGCGATTTTTGTTCAGAGAATACTCCGGTTACCGTAGTTTTACCAAACTGAAACTGTGCTTTTACCCCGAACAAACTCTGAGCTCCTCTGATTAAAGTATTGTTTAAGGGTAAGTTGATGTTACCTACTTCTAATTTTTGTAAAATATTATCCTCCTCTGGAGCGTATTCTAACTTGATTAAATTTTGAAATGCAAATGTAGATTGGGTATCGTAATTTACATTCACATTCATTCTGGTCCCTACTTTTCCAGTCAAATTCATACTGACTCTTTGGTCAAAGTCGAAAATAGTATTGGAACGGTTTCGCGGAGAAAATGCAGGATTGTCCTGACGGGTATGTCGAACACCTAAATCCATTTCTACTGAACCTCGTGGCTGAATATCGATGGTATTGCTGCCAAAAATAGCTTCGAATAAGCCGGAACGAACGTAGTATTTGGGCAATAAATCTTTCTTTAAATCTTCAGCACCTTGTTTTCTTCCATCTATAGCATCTAGCTTTTCTTTGAAATAATTTCGGATAGATTCTTTTCGAACTCTGTCTTCGTATTCTTTTCTGGTAAGAATTTGCGGAAAATCTATGTTATACTCTCCAAATTTATTGTTGTAAACGTATTGGTCATTTTTTTCATCATAAGTATATGCCCCAACTACACTTTTTGGATTTTTTAATTGAATTTTTCCAATATTATACCCTTTGATAGTATCGTTAATGCCATCCTCTTCTTGAGCAAACGACATTTGTATGCAGAAAAAAAATAACAGTATAACAGATAATTTATAAGCTTGTAACAAAATGTTTTTCAAAATATTATAAATTTTTTAAAGCGTATTTAATGATATTTTCAACAGTGCTTTCGGGCTGTTCGCGAAGTAATTTATCTACTACTTTTTCTGCTAATTTTTTGTTAAAGCCTAACACCTCCAAAGCAGATAACGCTTCATCTTTATTTGTATTGTTTAAAACTGGCAATTCTTGCTCTAAATCGTATAATTTGAGCATTTTTTCTTTTAACTCTATAACTGCTCTTTGGGCAGTTTTGTTTCCAATTCCTTTGATAGATTGTATGGTAGCAACATCTCCATTTACCAATGCTTGTATGATGCTTCTTGGATCTAAAGAGGATAACATGGTTCTTGCAATTCCTGCACCGATTCCTGAAACTGAAATTAAGTGACGAAACAATTCACGTTCAACTTTATCCGCAAAGCCAAATAAAAATTGGCCATCTTCTCTAAATACCTGATGAATAAACACTTTTACATAATCTGATTCTGGCAATTTAGAAAAAGTGTGTAATGAGATTTGAATAAAATATCCCACCCCTTGGCAATCAATAACCAAGTCTGTGGGATTTCTTTCTATTAGTTTTCCTTGAATTTGAGCAATCATTGTTTTTGATAAAGTGTTATGCTTAAAAGTATTAAAAAAGTTAATACCTGCTTTTATTTCACAATTGATTTGGTTCGTTTCCCTTTTTCTTGGGCATCTACTACCGCAACTGCTGCCATGTTTACCATCTCTTCTACTCTTGCTCCTAATTGAAATATATGTACAGGTTTATCTAATCCCATAATAATTGGGCCAATAGATTCAACTTCATACAATTCTTTCATTAGTTTGTAAGTGATGTTGGCAGATTCTAAATTTGGGAAAACTAACGTATTGACTTTCTTACCGGATAATTTTGAAAAAGGAAATTTGTCTTTTAACAATTCTGCATTTAGAGCAAAATCTGCTTGAATTTCACCGTCTACAATTAAATCTGGTTGGGTTCTATGCAAAATCTCAACTGCTTCCGAAACTTTTTTTGCATTTTGAATGGAAGAAGACCCAAAATTAGAATAAGAAACCATTGCAATAACAGGTTCCATTCCAAACATACGGACAGTTTTGGCAGTCATGATAGCAATTTTAGCTAATTCCTCTGCATTTGGATTCACATTGATAGCAGTGTCTGAAAAGAACATTGGTCCACGCTTAGTCATCATCAAATTGGTAGATGCAATTCTTGTTACCCCTTGCATTTTATCTACCAAATGTAAAATTGGTTTGATTGCTGTTGGATAACTTCTGCTATAACCTGTAAGCATGGCATCTGCAAGGCCTTCATTTACCATCATTGATGCAAAGTAATTTCGTTCTCTCATCCATTTTTCGGCATCCAATAGAGTCACTCCATCTCTTTTGTACTTTTTCCAATATGACTTGGCAAACTTATTACGCAAATCATCACAATCCTTTGCTTTTGGATCTAATATCTCTAATTCTGCTTCAAAACCAAGTTCGTGTTTTAATTCGTGTATGGTTTCATTATTCCCTAATAAAACAGGAATTCCTATACCTTCTTCAAATACAATTTGTGCAGCTTTCAACACTTGAAAATGATCAGCTTCGGCAAAAACAATTTTTTTAGGATTGGTTTTTGCACGATTTGCCAACAAACGAACCATTTTATTGTCGTTTCCTAAACGCTCTGCTAATTCTTCTTCATATTTATCCCAATCTTGTATTGGGTTTCTTGCCACACCCGACTCCATAGCTGCTTTTGCAACTGCTGGAGCAACAGTAGTAATTAATCTTGGGTCAAAAGGTTTTGGGATAATATAATCTCTTCCAAAAACTAATTTGGTTTCTCCATAGGCAATGTTTACTTGCTCAGGAACAGGTGTTTTGGCTAATTCAGCTAAAGCAAATACAGCTGCCATTTTCATGGCCTCGTTAATTTTTTTGGCTCGAACATCTAACGCACCTCTAAAAATGTATGGAAATCCCAATACATTATTTACTTGGTTAGGATGATCAGATCTTCCGGTAGCCATAATAATATCTTTTCGGGTAGCAATAGCTAAATTATAGTCAATTTCAGGTTTTGGGTTAGCCATGGCAAACACTATTGGGTCATGACTCATCACAAGTAACATTTCAGGAGTTAGGACATCTGCAGCAGATAAACCTAAAAAAACATCTGCATTAGTCAAAGCCTCTGTCATCGTCATTGGCTTTTTACCAATAGTATAACTAATTTGTGCATCTGACAAACCTTCTTTTCCTTCAAACAAAAGACCATCTCTTCCGAACATGAAAATATTTTTCCTTTTCATTCCGAGTGATAAAAACAAATTACAACAAGCTAAAGCAGCAGATCCTGCTCCAGATACAACCATTTTTACTTGGTCAATTTTTTTGTTTGCTAGTTCAAGTGCATTTAACAAAGCCGCCCCTGAAATGATTGCAGTACCATGTTGGTCATCATGCATGATTGGAATATCTAATTCCTCAATTAATCTTTTTTCAATTTCAAATGACTCTGGAGCTTTAATATCTTCTAAATTGATCCCTCCAAAAGTTGGAGAAATATTCTTTACTGTTTGAATAAACGCTTCTACGTCTTTAGTGTTTACTTCAATATCAAAAACATCTATATCTGCAAAAATTTTAAATAACAAGCCTTTACCCTCCATTACGGGTTTAGATGCTTCTGGACCGATATCACCCAAACCTAAAACAGCTGTCCCGTTGGAAATTACAGCTACTAAATTACCTTTAGCTGTGTATTTATAAACGTTGTTAACGTCTTTGGCTATCTCCAAACATGGTTCTGCTACTCCTGGTGAATAAGCAAGTGATAAATCACGTTGGGTAGCATATTTCTTGGTAGGAACTACCTGAATTTTTCCAGGCTGTGGTTTGGCATGGTATAATAAAGCTTCTCTTCGTTTTGTATCCTTGTGCATAGTAATTGTTTTATTAGCAAATATAGGAGGTTAGAGTTGGTATAAAAAGATAAATAAACAAAAAAACTCCACAAAATGTGGAGCTATTTGGAACTAATAATTATTATTTTACTAATGATGTAACTGAACTTCGTCTTTACCCATAGGTACAACTTGAGGAATAAAATCATCCTCCGCACCTGGCTTGCTGTAGTCATAAGGCCAACGGTGCACTTCTGGAATATCTCCTGGCCAGTTTCCGTGAATATGTTCTACTGGAGTAGTCCACTCTAAAGTATTTGATCTCCATGGGTTTTGATCTGCTTTCTTGCCATAAAAAATACTATAGAAGAAATTCCACAAGAATAATAATTGGAAAGCACTACCTATTATTGCAAACATGGTAATAATTACGTTTACATTTTGTAAATCGTCGAATAATGGGAATGCCGTGTTGGTGTAATATCTACGTGGTAAACCTGCCATTCCTATGAAATGCATTGGGAAGAATACTCCATAAGCACAAACTGCCGTGACCCAGAAGTGAACATACCCTAAATTCTTGTTCATCATTCTTCCAAACATTTTTGGGAACCAGTGGTACACACCAGCAAAGAAACCATATAGAGCAGAAATACCCATTACCAAGTGGAAGTGAGCTACCACAAAGTAAGTATCATGCACGTTGATATCTAAAGTAGAATCTCCTAAAATAATTCCAGTTAAACCTCCAGTTATAAAAGTAGAAACCAAACCAATTGAAAACAACATGGCAGGATTCATTTGTAAATTACCTTTCCATAATGTAGTAATGTAGTTAAATGCTTTTACTGCAGATGGAATAGCAATCAATAAAGTTGTAAAGGTAAATACAGAACCTAAGAATGGATTCATCCCAGAAACGAACATATGGTGACCCCATACAATAGTGGATAAAAATGCAATTGCTATAATAGAAGCAATCATCGCTCTATAACCAAAAATTGGTTTACGAGCATTGGTTGCAATTACTTCAGATGTAATACCTAATGCTGGCAATAGTACAATATACACTTCAGGGTGTCCTAAGAACCAAAATAAGTGCTCAAACAATACAGGAGAACCTCCTTGGTAGTGCAAAACTTCACCAG
>CAZAHJ010000052.1:10147-14548 GCA_964485115.1 uncultured Flavobacterium sp. | reverse complement strand
ATTATATTCTAAAAATACTTCTACAGGAAACTGGTTTTGGTACAAAGCAAATTTGTTGTGGTTCACTTGGGCAACTCTCCAATCGGTAATAGTAGTTGTATCTCCCAAAACCAAAGCATGAACGGTTTGGTTTTCAAAAAAACTATACACAAAATCTTTTCCTTTGGTTTGGTTACCATCAGACAATAAAACTACCGGATAGTTTCTTTTAGGGGCTATATTTCGTAAATGATTGCCAACTTTTCCTAAATTGGAATGTTTGCCTTGGAATTGTAAAGAATCTATTCCTCGAACTTCCTCGTCTATTGCCAAAAATTGAACATCAAATTTATTCTTAAGAGAAGAAGATTTCTGAAAATCGAGTAAGATATTTTTTGCAGTTTCTTCTTCTTTTAAAAAAGCCACAGAAGCTGAATTATCTACCACCAAAAACAATGGTGCTTTTTGGTCAATGACCGTTTTTTGTACCCAACTTGGATTAATTAATAACAACAGTATGCTAAAAACTCCTAAAGTTCGGAAAGAAAATAACGCATAAAACAAATTTCTTTGCCCTGACTGAAGAGATTGGTATTGCCAAAAACTCCATGCAAGAGCAAAGAAAAAAGCAAGTATTACCCATAAAAGGGTGAGTGAATCCATAAAAAGATTGTACAGTTTAGGTCAACATTCCTCCATCCACATTCAATACTTGACCTGTGACGTAAGCACTCATGTCCGAAGCTAAGAACAAACAAGCATTGGCTACATCCTCCGTAGAGCCACCTCTTTTTAACGGAATACTATCTCTCCATCCTTGCACCACCTCTTCATTTAATTTAGCCGTCATTTCTGTTTCAATAAAACCCGGTGCAATGGCATTGCAACGAATATTACGAGACCCCAATTCTAATGCAATAGATTTGGTAAATCCAATAATTCCGGCTTTAGATGCCGCATAATTGCTTTGTCCGGCATTTCCTTTTACTCCAACCACACTACTCATATTAATGATAGAGCCTGCTCTGTTTTTCAACATGGTGCGTTGTACCGCTTTGGTCATATTGAATACCGATTTCAAATTCACTTCGATTACTTGGTCAAAATCTTCTTCAGAAATACGCATCAACAAATTGTCTTTTGTAATTCCGGCATTGTTTATCAAAATATCAATGGTTCCAAAATCAGCTAAAACCTGATCCGCCAAGGCTTGTGACTGTGTAAAATCAGCAGCATTAGATTGGTATCCTTTGGCTTTTACTCCCAAAGCGATTAATTCTTTTTCCAAAGCTTCTGCTGAAGATGCGGAAGAACTATAAGTAAAGGCAATATGAGCTCCGTGTTTGGCAAAAACCTCTGCAATTCCTTTTCCTATTCCTCTACTTGCTCCAGTAATTAATGCTACTTTGTTTTCTAATAACTTCATGACTATTTGTGTTAATGATATGTTTGTTAGGCTTGACAATTCAAATTACATTTAAAAAATGTAACTATTGTGCCATAAATTAGTACTAAAGGCAAATATAACTTATTTGCCTGATAAACAAAAGTCAATGACCAAACAAGAAATAATAAAAAATGTCTAGAAAATTAACACCCGTTCAAGTTATTGATTGTGATGAATTTATGTAATTTTATGTCTGAAAACAGATTACTTAATGCCATATCAAAATTAATGAATCATGCTATTGAAAAGAATTAATTTAAAAGACGAATTACAAGCTAACAAAACCTACATTCCAACTTCTGAAGATATTTTAAAAGAAGTGTTCTCGGTTTTAGATGAAGTAGAAAATTCTCATCAAATCATTGCACAACGCATTAAAAACAAAAACTTAAGTTTAGAAAATCATTTAAATTTGGATTTGCTTGAAACAAATCGCATTTTTCATATTTCAAGCATCAAACAAACTTGTTGTACTTATCGATTGCGATTTTTAGACAGTCATTTATTTAAATCTGCATTGCCAACGGAAGCCATTGCAAAAATTCGTCATTTAGAAAAAACCCACGAAACCGAATTAAAAGCATTTAAAATCATGGCTCCTTCTAAATTATTTCAATTGGAACTTTCTGACGACCCATTGTTATTTGCACCTATTGGAAACGGTTATTATTATTTGATTCATCAATGGGGTAATGATTTACATCCTTTGCGAAAATGGTTGGTATTGCCATTTAAAAACATGGTGAATTTTGTTTGGCTTTTGTTTTTTGTAAGTATTATTTTAACAGCATTTGCTCCTATTCAGGCATTTGCAAAAAATTCTCCACAATTAATGCAAACCATTTTGTTTCTGTTTACTTTTAAATCATTGGTTGGAATTGCGGTGTATTATGGATTTGCCTTCGGCAAAAACTTCAATAATGAAATTTGGGATTCCAAATACCTCAAATAGGTTTTTTAGTTTTTTAAAAAATGAAAATCTTCCCTAGGGAAGATTTTTTTTAATCGCAAGTCGCTGAACAATCTTTATCTAAATGTCGTTTTTTTCCGGAGGTGCAAACAGGAATTTCTGCGTAAGAAGTTGGTTTCACACAAGTCCCTTCCCCATTAACAAAACGAATTTCTCTTCGAGTTAACACATTGTCTCCATCGTCATCAACATCTAAAAAGTTTGGAATACCATCGCCATCGGTATCATCGTCATACAAATCACCATTGTTGTTTAAATCTTCATCTTTATTTAAAACGCCATCTCTATCAGCATCTCTGTGAAAAACTCTAGTTAATTTTACTTGAAACACTAAAGGTGAGTAAGCAGGAATATTTACTCTAGATTGATTAAAATATCCCAATCCACTTGGAATAAAAACCAATCCAGCACCAAAATTTTGAAAGGAAATGGTACCATCTCCATTAACATTTTGAGAAACTGCAGATTTTAGAGTAGGTAAAAAATGTCTAAAACCTGAAACTACTGCCTCATTATTAAACCAAACCGGAGTTGCAACTCCATCAAAACTTTCATTATTTAACAACCAACCTTTATATGACACAAAAGTAGAATCTAAACGATGTGGGTTTACACCACCACCTTCATTAAATTTGATGTAGTAAACCTTGTAATCTACTGGGTCATCTACCAACTCTCCATTAGGCAAGTTTTGAGGAGTAAACAAACGGGTATCATTTTTAATTACCATGTGCTGTAAAGGGTATTCCGTTTGGTCCCAAATAGAAACTTGAGTTCCACTTTCTGGAATTTTATTTACTTCTACATCCCATGTGGCAGGATTTACTACCATGTAATGTGTTTTTAAATACTCTTCAATTTTAGGCAACTCTTCATTGTAAACTTCTGTTCTATCTCTTGGAGGAATTGGGGCTGGACCTTCTTCGTCTTTTTTACAAGAAAACAATAACAAACTTAATAGTGAAGTGGTTAAAATAATTCTGAAAATTTTGTTTTTCATCGGTAAGAAATCATATTTTGGAAAACTGCCTATTTGAAATTAAATAAGCTTATAATTTGGTGTGCAAGATACCATTTTGTTTTATTTTTGTACAAAGTTTAACCTTTTTTTTACTGCATGAGAATTGATAAATATTTATGGTGCGTTAGATACTTTAAAACCAGAAATCAAGTTACTGAATTGTGTAAAAAAAATCATGTTACAGTAAACGGACATTTAGCAAAACCCTCTAAAGAGGTTTTTCCGATGGATAAAATTACTTTTCGTAGAGACCAAATTACGTACCACTTAAAAGTGTTAGACATTCCTGCCAACAGAGTTGGAGCTAAATTGGTAGATTTGTATCGCATAGATGAAACTCCGGAAGAAAACTTACAACATTTAGAATTATTACAATTAGCCAAACAACATTATCGCAAAACAGGAGTTGGCAGACCAACTAAAAAAGACCGCAGAGATTTAGACGAATTAACTTGGGAAAACGATACAAATGATCACATTGACTAAAGAATATTGGGAAGGCAGGTATGCTGAAAACCAAACAGGTTGGGATGTAGGAAGCATTTCAGAGCCATTGAAAAATTATATTGACCAGCTAGAAAACAAACATCTTCGTGTTTTAATTCCCGGAGCTGGAAATGCATATGAAATGGAATATTTATGGAACCAAGGTTTTACCAATGTTTTTGTATTGGATATTGCAGCAACTCCACTTGTAAACCTACAAAAAAGAAATCCATCTATTCCAAAAAATCATTTGATACAAACTGATTTTTTTCAATGGAATGAAACTTATGATTTGATTTTGGAGCAAACTTTTTTTTGTGCATTACACCCAAATTTACGGGCAGCTTATGCCCAAAAAATGGCTTCAATGTTGCGACCTAACGGAAAATTAGTAGGATTGTTTTTTGATACCGATTTCGGAAACGACTTTCCACCATTTGGAGGAAATAAAGAAGAATACTTGTCCTACTTCACTCCTTATTTTGATATTCTAACCTT
>CAZAHJ010000052.1:0-10137 GCA_964485115.1 uncultured Flavobacterium sp. | reverse complement strand
AATGCCACAATTCTATTGCTCCACGCGCAGGTAAAGAATTATTTTTTATCTTTCAAAAAAAACAAAACTAGATATATTCCTATGCAAAATATCATTTTAAATACCGATCAAATTGAAGCTATCATTAAACGAATTGCATACCAGATATACGAAACCTTTGTAAATGAAAACGAAGAAGTTGTAATTGCTGGAATTGCATCAGGAGGTTATTGGCTGGCAGAGAATATTGCAAAAGAAGTGCAAAAAATTTCTCCATTAAAAGTGCAACTTTGTGAGGTTAAAATGAACAAAAAAGATGTCTTTGCTCCTATCGAAACCAATCTAGATACTGAAGGCTATGCCAATAAATGTTTAGTATTAGTAGATGATGTATTGAATACCGGACAAACTTTAATTTATGCCATCCATCATTTTTTACAAGTACCTACCAAAAAATTCAAAACTGCGGTATTGGTTGACAGAAACCACAAAAAATATCCTGTAAAAGCGGACTTTAAAGGTATTTCATTGTCCACTTCTTCACACGAAAAAGTGTGGTTTGCCATTTCTCAAAATGGACCTATAGCTTATTTAGAATAATGCAACTATTTGCCTTACTATCTCCTCCTCTGATTGGCTTTGGATGTGAATAGTATGATTGGCTTGTTCGTAGAATTGTATGCGTTCAAACAAGTGTTTGGCAATAAATTCTTGCAAATCTTCATCTGCTATGTTTTTTATCAAAGGTCGAAACTCTTTTTCAGGCATTAACCTTTGCACCAAATCAACAATGCTTACCTTTAAATAAAAGGTTTTAGTGTTGCTTTGATGCAAAAACGAAATCACATCACCATAACAAGGAGTACCTCCTCCTAAAGCCAAAACCATAGGAGAATGGCTTTGCAACAACTGCTCTAAAACTTTTCTTTCATTTCTACGAAAATAGATTTCTCCATTTTTTGCAAAAATTTCTGGGATGCTATTCCCCAATTCTTTTTCAATTTCTTGGTCTAAATCTTTAAAATCTAGTTGTAAAAATTGGGCTAATGTCTTTCCTACTGAAGATTTTCCAGATCCCATATACCCCATTAAAACCAAGTGTTGCATGCAATTAATAAATTAAAATCGAACTTAAATATTTCAATATGAAGCAATTAAATTACTATAATAAAAAAAAAGGAAATATTGCCAAATTTACTTTGAATAATTGACAAATACAACGTATATTTGCACCCGCATTCAAAAAAGGAATGACGACTCGATAGCTCAGTTGGTAGAGCACAACACTTTTAATGTTGGGGTCCTGGGTTCGAGCCCCAGTCGGGTCACAAAAAGTTGTTCGCTTAGGTGAACGACTTTTTTTGTTTAGGCCACGTGGAGAAATTGGTAGACTCGCCATCTTGAGGGGGTGGTGTCGCAAGACGTGTCAGTTCGAATCTGATCGTGGTCACAGGTATATTCCCAAAAATACTCTTTTTAAAAAAAGAGTATTTTTTTTGTAAAATCATTTTATTTAAGCCCTCAGCAATAAAATAATTCCACAAACACAAGCAATAATAACACCTCCTATAAAATTAATTTTTAAACGATAATCCCAAACCTCTAACCGTTTTTTTTGATATAATTGATATTTAAATTTCAACCATTTTAGGTATGACATCCAAATCAAGAACCCAATTAAAAAGCAAATTGTTGCAAATAAATAATCTTTCATTTCAATAGTAAACCTCTTTACTTAAATAGATTAATCCGATGATAATCAACACGATTCCTCCAATATACCCTTTTAAATGCATCATATAGGAAGTAGTTAGTTCAATTTTTCTTGTTTTCCCATCTCTGTAAGAAAGCAAAACAAAAAAAATCCCAATCCCTGAAAATAATATTCCTTGTAACATTTTGTAAATTTACCAAAAACAATTTTATGCGAAGTTTCATTTATATTATCATTGGATGGTTACTAATACAATGCAAATCACCTAAACCAATAGAATATGCCGATTTTTTGGTTGGACAAAGTGTTGATTTACTCGATCAGCCTGAGATAAAAGCCAAAATAACACACGATACTGCTTTTGTAAATTATGCCGACTTTGCAAAGGACTTTGGTTTGAACATCAAATATGCTACGGCTGACAACTTTTTAAAAACCAAAGTTTATGATTGTCCGGAATGTTATTTGCGATTTAAAGCGGTAAAACGTTTGCAAGAAGCTCAAAAAGATTTTAAACGGTTAGGATTTCGCATACAATTGTTAGATTGCTACCGACCGCATTCGGTACAAAAAAAGATGTGGGAAATTTATCCGAATGCTAAATATGTGGCAGACCCCAGTAAAGGCTCCATGCACAACCGAGGAATTGCAGTAGATTTAACTTTGTTAGATAAAAACGGAGTACCATTAGATATGGGAACAGCATTTGATCATTTTGGAGAAAAATCAGCACATGCTTACACCAACTTATCAGAAACTGTTTTAAAAAACCGAACCACTTTAAAAAGTATCATGGAAAAACATGGCTTTCAAAGTTTGGCATCAGAATGGTGGCATTACCAACTTCCGGTAACGGCAGCAGATAAAATTGCCAATTTTACATGGGATTGTACCCCTTAATTTTCAACACAATGCAAGTAATCTCTAAAAAACTTGATTGGCTGACCGCTTTGTTTGGTTATTTCAGAAATCAATAAATCCTTTACATAAAAATCTTTGGTTCCGGTAGAACTTTTGATACGAATAAACACCAAATCATGTTCCTTTAACATTTGAAAAGACTCTTTTGGAAACAAAAAATATCCGGAAAGTAAACGCGTATTTTTTCCATTGGCATCTCCTTGTATCAACTGACTACAACTTTCTTCATCTGCATAAAACAATGGAATAATTTTTTGGTTGGATAACTGTAAAAATAATTTAGAAGATGGATCAAAACAATCTGCTTTGATAAACTCGCTATCTTTTTGGATAAAATTGACACTTAACAATAGGGTTTTGTTATCGTTGAGTAAAGAGAAATAAATGAATTGCTCTGCGTTACCAAAAACTTTTTCGTACATCAACACATCTTTGGTTTGCTTTAGTGTGCCTAAACTATCCGAAACATCTGTGGATAAATCGCATGGCTTTTGTGCATGGATTTGTAAGAAAAAAAGTAGGGTAAAAAAGGAAAATAACGATTTCATGAATTGATTTTTTTGCAAATTAAAACTATTTTTTGATCGTTGTGCAAGGTGGTAAAGAAAACAAATTGCTGGTGACTTTCTTTTATCTTCCATTTTTTCCGCAACTCTTCTGCTTTTTCAGGAAAATTTCGCACCGTAATGGCTGCTTCCTTTCCTTGCAATTGTTGTTTCATCCAACCCTTATCGTATGGATGGTATGCAAGTACTTCAAAAACTCTGCCATGAAAATTTTCTAAACAAACTTCGGATGTATATAAATGCGAATGTGGAGCTATTTTACTCAACCCTAATTGATTTGCATATACATCCATTTTACCGGATTTCATCCAACCTGCATGAGGCTCATACAAGTATTTTTGCGGAACTTGATAACTTATTGATGCGGTTTCATGCCAAGGAAAACCATTACTAAAGATTTTATTTTTGTGAAGATGCACCACTTCTAAATCAATCTGAGTAGTGTTGTTTTTCAACAACCACAATAATTCTTTTACTTCATTATCTAGCGTAATAATCCATATTTTAGCTACTTTTTGCAATTGCTCTATCCCCAAAGAAATATCTAACATGGGAGAGGTTTTTAATAAAACTTGATTGGCTTTTTGAAGCCAAAAATCCAATTCCACCAACACATTTGGTTCGCAATCTTCTAATAAAAAAACTTTGTTTTTTTGTACATCTCTTCTTGCTGGATCTGCATAAATCACATCTATTGGCTCAGTAAACCGCTCCAAAAAATCAAGGCTATTTTGAGCCATGCATAGGATGTTGTCTTGCTCAAAAACCTCACAATTGTGTTTCACCACAGCACTCAATTCCGCTTGCTGTTCCACATGGTAAACTTTACAAAAACTCTTTGCAAAGAAAAAAGCATCTATTCCAAAACCACCTGTTACATCTACCAATATATTTCCTTGTATTAAGTTGGCTTTGAATGAAGCAGTAATTTCAGAGGAAGTTTGTTCTACTGAGATTCCTTTCGGAAATAAAACACCTGATTTTTGGTACCATGTAGGTAATTTCAATTTTGCTTTTTGCTTGCTTTGTAATTGCTCTAAAATATCTGGCATCCATTCTTTTGGAAAAGACGAAGCCTTTAAAGCCAGATTAGCAACGTTTTGATGCAGATTTTGATTGATCCATTCCTGGACCTCAGGAAGTAGTAAGAAATGCTTATCCAAGAGTCTAAATTTTTCGAGTCAGGACCTTAACCACCATATTTTCTGGGAAAAATTCTTTGGCAAAAACTTTTAAGATGGTGTACACCGGAACAGCTATAATCATTCCTACAATGCCAAATAAATATCCAAAAATCAATATCACAAAAAATATTTCTAATGGGTGAGACTTTACGCTCTTTGAAAAAATCAGAGGTTGGTTCACAAAATTATCTACCAATTGTACCAAGATATACCCAATGACTACATACAAAGTAGTTGGCAACATGTCCGATGCAAAGTCGGTTCCAATTTTACTAATTAAAGTTAAAGTTGCAGCCAAAGTTGTTCCCATTAATGGCCCTATGTAAGGAATTACGTTAAGTAAAGCACATAAAAATGCGATAACCAAAGCATTGTCAACACCAAAAATACTTAGCACCAAAAAGTCTAAACTAAAAATAATAACCAATTGTAACAACAACCCCAACAAATACCTGCTAAGTAAATAAGAAACTTTTTCTAATGAATTTAAAATCCCCTCTTTTTGCTTGGTTGGAAGTAATTTTTGAAATACCAATGAAAATAAATGTTGGTCTTTTAACAGAAAAAAAGTAATAAACAAAACCGATAAAGCACCAATAAAAAAAGAGCCAATGGTACCAAATACGTAATTGATACTTTCTGGAATCAAACTATAATCTAAATATTGTGTGATATCAATTTCTGATATAAGCTTTTCCACATTCCAATGGTTGGCAGAAGCCCAGTTTTTAAAATCTTCGTAAATAAATTGCACTTTTTGTTCAATGGCATAATTGTTTAACAACGAAAGCTTTTTACTTTGAGCCACCAACAACGGGATAAATAGCATGACAAAGCCTACAAAAGCACCAATGTGTATGATTATGACACTTATTACAGCCAAAAACCTTTTGAACTTTAATTTTCTTTCTAACCATAATACCAAAGGAATACTTATCAATGATAGTATCAATGCAATGATAAAATACAAGAACAAGGTGCTGATTTTACTTAAAAACCATAATAATAACCATGCTCCTAATAAAACAGCAATAGCTTTTAAAATTCCTTTGGCTATTTGTGAGGAAAGATTTGTATGCATACTCCAATTACTTATTAAAAATATAATGTAAAATATTTGTTCCCATTCGCAAGGATTTTAAGCGAACTTCCTCAGGGTTATTGTGTACTTCTTGGTCTTCCCAGCCGTCTCCCAAATCGGTTTCAAAAGTGTATAAGAGAACTATTCTTCCTTCATGAAAAATAGCAAAAGCTTGCGGACGTTGTTGGTCGTGTTCATGAATTTTTGGAAGTCCGTTAGGAAAATTAAATGGTTTTTGAAAAATTTCGTGATTGCTTGGCAATTCAACCAAAGTTTTATCCGGAAATATTTTTTGAATCATCGGTCGCACATAGGTATCCATACCATAATTATCGTCAACATGTAAAAACCCACCGGAAAGCATGTATAATCTTAAATTTTGAACTTCTTGTTCATTAAATACCACATTTCCATGCCCTGTCATATGCACAAACGGATAAGAAAAAATATCTGAACTAGCCGGTTCTACCGTTGCTGGCTTGGGTTTGATTTTGGTTTGGATATTTTGATTGCTAAACTTGATTAAGTTAGGTAAGGAAGTAGGATTGGCATACCAATCCCCTCCCCCTTTGTATTTTAACAAAGCAATTTCTTGGGCTTGCGTAGAAGTAACTAATAAAAATAAAATAATGAAAAGAAATCTCATGTTTCAAGTTTTCACAAAGAAACAATTTTCTTTAGAAAAAAAAGCCAACTAAAACGCAAACTATTCCAATTTAAAATCCAAATTAACTAGCACCTTTTTAGATACTTTATTGCTTACAATCCTTGGAATTACAATTCCAAAATCATCGGTATTTAATTCAAAATCGCTTGTTAAAGTATACTTTCCATTATTAACGGAAATCATCACTTCAATATCAGTTTCTTTTGATTTTCCGTGCATTTCCATTTTACCTTTCAACAAAAACTTTGTCGGTTTGGCTGTTAGTTTTGTTTTGTCCCAAGCATCCACTTTACCTCTAAAAATCGCTTTTGGAAACAAATGACTCTCCATATAATTTTCATTAAAATGCTCTTCCATCAAAGCTATTTTAAAACGAAAACTTTTGATTAATATCAATGAAGCTATTTCACCATTGTCCACATTTAATACACACGAGGCAGTATTGGTAACAGCTTTTACTTCTTCAAAAGAAGGTACAGATGCTTCCAACTTAGCTGTACCATTTTTAGTTTGTACTTTTTGAGCAAAAACTGCTACAAAAAATAAACATAAAATGTAAACCGATTTATTCTTCCAAATAGCCATCATTTTTCCATTGATTTACAATGTTAATTAAATTTTGATTTAGTCTGCCCGTTTGTGGCATCAACAAAGGGTCTCCATTATTTCTGGAAATTCTGTCAATAACTCCTCTATTCATCACTGCATTTCTTACCTGGGTAAAATTGGTTAAAGGCAAACCTGCATTAGGACTTACATTTCCGTGACAAGAAACACAATGGCTATCCATTATAGGTTTCACCTGTTGGTAAGTGACTTTTTCTAAGGTGTTGTTGTCCAACAAGTCCGATTCAGAGTCGTTGGTACACGACACAAGAAATAAGAACGAAATAATTAAAAAACTTCTTTTCATATGTTTAGATTAAAATTTTGGAGGTCATTTCTTTATTATGCCTAGAAAGATATGGAATCGCAATTTACTCATTGGTATTTTTGCAACAAACTTGTTTTTAATGTTGATTTTTTACAAAAATATAAAACGATAAAATAAATATTTACGTAAATAAATCCAATATTAGATATATCGAATGTATCCATTGTAAAATTATTTAATTTTACCTATATTTGTTAAAAAAATTTAATTTGTTGAAAAAAAAAATATTATCGATTACAATTTTCCTTTGTATTATTTTGTTTGTTTCTTACAAATACATCTATGGTGATCATCGAAATATTTCCGATGAAGAAGCAACCTATAGTCTTTTAGCCACTGAATTGATAGAAGCATACACTACAAATGCAGAAGATGCTGAAACTAAATATTTAGACAAAGTGGTAGAAATAACTGGACAAGCAAGTCAGATCGACATTAATGAAAGTAACATTGCATTGAATGAAATGATTTTTGCTTACACAACATCCACCAATCAATTAGAAGGCATAAAAGTGAATCAGTTGGTAAAAATCAAAGGTAGAATTATAGGTTATGATGAAATTATGAACGAAATAAAAATGGACCAATGCGAAATACTACCTTAATTATTTTAGTCTTCTTGTTTCAGTCGATTGGCTTTTCGCAAAATGAAAAGTCCATATTTGACATTGCTCGATTTGGCACCGTTGAAGAATTGATGAATGCATACCAAAAAAACCCGAATGTACTATCTCAAACTGATAGCAATGGATTTTCTGCGTTAATTTTAGCTACTTACCGAAATAACCAACCAATCGCATTGAAAATAATAGAGTTGGATATGGAGTTAAACTACAACTCGTCCATGGGAACTGCATTGATGGCAAGTGTGTATAAAAACAATCAAGTAGTTTTTGATGCACTCTTAAAAAAACAAGTGGATCTTAATGCTGTTGACAACCAATCAAACACTGCTTTAATGTTGGCTGTGATTACCCAAAACCAATACATGGTAGAAAAATTATTAGAAAAAGGAGCAAGTAAATCCACCATAAATAAAGACCAAAAAAATGCCTTTATGTTGGCATTAGAGACCAATAACAAGAAAATAATAGAATTATTTGATCGATATTAAAATTATAAAATTAAAAAAATGCTTATGAAATCGCCATTAACAACAGGTTTGCTGTAAGCAAACACCTATGAAGATAAGGCGATTGCATATGACCAATAAAAAACAAATAAATATCTACATATGAAAAAAATTACTTTACTATTGATTAGTTTTTTGGGAATAGTTGTGCAAGCCCAACAATTTGACTCAGGTGTTATTACATTAAGTAACACCTCAGGATTGGCAATATCTGTAAGAGTTCAAACCAATGCAAGTACCGTAACTTTAACTGCTACTGGGCCATCTGACCGTTGGTTTGCCATTGGTTTTGGCACTCAAAACATGAATAATGGAGACTGTTTAATTTTTAGTAGTGCTGGAATTAGTGACCGAAATTTTACCGGATCTACAACTCCTTCAACTGATACAAACGACTGGACAGTATCTTCTAATACCGTAGCAGGAAGTGTAAGAACTATTGTAGGAACAAGAGCTTTGACTTCGCCAAATCCAACTGGAGATTATGCGTTTAATAATAGTGCTAATGCAATTCCGGTTGTATGGGCAAGAAGCGATTCCGCAACCAATTCACTTGCCTACCATGGAGGTAATAATCGAGGTAGTGCAACTGTAAACACAACTTTGAATAGCGACCTATTTTCGATGCAGGAAATAAAACTTTTTCCGAACCCAGCTATCGAACAATTAAACATACAATTGCCTTCAGCACTTTCAAATATTGATTATCAAATTTTTGATTTAAGTGGAAAAAGAATAATTTCTGGAACATTGCAAAACTTAGAAAATTCTATTGATGTGAATTCGTTTAATCAAGGGACCTATTTACTATACTTGAGTCACCCTGAAATAGGAAGCCTTACCAAGTTATGGGTTAAAAATTAAACCAAGCATAACCATCAAAAACATTTTCTAACAACTTACATTTTGGGATGAAGTTTTTTTGGTTAGAATTTTTAAAATCATTTAAATAAAAACTAATGAGAAAAATATTTTGGATTTTACTGGCATTGCCTATTTGGGTAACTGCTCAGGTCGATTTATTAAAAGACATAGATACTTCTACTGATAATTCTGAAGTTGCTTATGCATTTAAATCTTTAAAAATAATCAATTTAGAATCTACTAAAGTAGCTGCCAAAGGTGATTTTTACTTTATTGTTGCTCATAGATTTGGTTATTTGAATCGAGGTTTTGAAGATTTTTTTGGGTTAGACAATGCTTTTACACAAATTAAGTTCACTTACGGAGTAACCGAAAGCATCACTTTACATGTGGCAAGAAGTACCTACCAAAAAACATGGGATATTGCAGGGAAATATGTGATTGCTAAACAAAAAAACGAAGGCTTTCCGTTTGCCATTACAGGTTTCAGTAGCGTTGCAGTAAATACCGCTTTAAAAAAAGAAGATTTTCCGAAATTGACCTTTCAAAACAGACTAAGTTATGTGCAACAGTTATTAATTTCTAGAAAGTTTTCTGAAAAATTTTCATTTCAATTAGCTCCAAGTGTTTTTCATTTCAACACATTACCTGACATTATCTCAGAGAATGGAGATGTAATTTTACCTAATCCACAAGAAAATACGCAATATGCTTTAGGTTTGGGAGCAAGATACAAACTTACCAATCGCCTAGCTTTAAACTTTGATTACGCTTTGCATGCAAACAGAGTAAAAGAGAGTGCATTTAAAAACCCATTGGCTATTGGTTTAGATATTGAAACAGGTGGACACGTTTTTCAATTACATTTTACAAATGCAAGAGCAATGCATGAAGCTGGATTTTTAGGTCAAACAACCGGTGATTTTTTTAAAGGAGATATTGCTTTTGGATTTAATTTGGTGAGAGTATTTTAGCAAGTTAATATTCATAAAAAAAGAGGCAATTGCCTCTTTTTTTTATGCCTCTTTAAAATACTTCCATGGTACTACCAACATCCCAAAGCATTCACCATGTTCTTTTCCAAGGTGTTTGTGA
>CAZAHJ010000051.1:0-14656 GCA_964485115.1 uncultured Flavobacterium sp. | reverse complement strand
GGTAATGCAATACACAAGTATTACCAAACAAAAGTACCACAAATTATTTATTGGGAAACGGAAATTTCTGAACCTGACGAAATGGATGCTTCCTATTTTTTTAGAGATTGGGAACAATTACCTGTAATAGAAAAAACTGCTCTGAACCTATGCAAAGGCAAAGTTTTAGAAGTAGGTTGTGCCGCAGGTAGCCATGGTTTAATTTTGCAAGAAAGAGGTTTGGAAGTGACTTCTATTGATATTTCTGCATTAAGCATTGAAGTTTGTAAGGCTCGAGGATTAAATAACTCCCAATTGGTCTCTGTTTGGGAAATGAGCGGTACTTTTGATACTATTTTATTATTGATGAATGGTACCGGATTGCTAGAAGACATTGATAAAAGTGTTTCTTATTTGAAAAAATTAAAAAAACTTCTCAAGCCAAACGGACAAATATTGATAGATAGTTCAGACATATTATATATGTATGACCAAGAAGAAGATGGATCCATTTGGAGTCCGAGTAGTTATTATGGCGAATTAAACTTTACTGTAACCAATTCTGATGGAGAAAGCCAAGAATTTCCTTGGCTGTATGTTGACTTTAGCAGCTTACAACGCCTTTGTGAAGAAACTGGACTACATGCAGAAAAAATAGCGGAGGGGGAACACCACGATTATTTGGCTAGGTTGACTATCGCTAATTCTTAAGGGATATTCAAATACTTGTGGGTTTGTAAGGAAACTTTCCATTGTGGGTGTTGCATCACATAATCTACAATCAAAGGAGTCATTTGCTCTCTTTTGCTCCATTCTGGTTGTAAAAACATAGGGATTTTTTTATTCAACTTGGCAGCTTGTTCTTCTGCAAAAATAAAATCGTGTTTGTTGTGAACAATCACTTTAAGCTCATCTGCAAATTCATAAGCCTCTGCAACAGGCAATTTATTTTTTTTTGGAGATAAACAAAACCAGTCCCATGTTCCGGTTACCGGATAACATCCGGAAGTTTCGATATGTACTTTTAATTGGTTTTGATGCAATATATCTGTCAACGGTTGCATGTTCCAAGTAAGGGGCTCTCCTCCGGTTACCACAACCACTTCTGCATATTTTTTGGCATCTCCTACAATTTTTTCGATGCTTGATGGCGGATGAATTTCGGCATTCCAACTTTCCTTTACATCACACCAATGGCACCCCACATCACATCCTCCAATTCTAACAAAATAGGCAGCTGTTCCCGTATGATTTCCTTCTCCTTGAATGGTATAAAATTGTTCCATTAGTGGCAACCAAAGTCCTTGGTTTACCAAATTTGTCAACTCTTCTTTTTGCATGGGGCAAAGATAGCAGATTTGAAGCTATTCTTAAAAAGAGCATTTCCCATTATATTTGCTAAAAAAACATGAAAGGCATTGCTACTGTCGCATTACTTGTTTTATCTAATGTATTTATGACATTGGCTTGGTACGGACATTTAAAGTTTAAAGACTGGAAATGGTTTGAACAAGCTGGCTTAATAGGCATTATTTTAATTAGTTGGGGATTGGCATTTTTTGAGTATTGTTTTCAAGTTCCTGCCAATAGAATTGGCTTTCAAGGCAATGGTGGTCCATTTAGCTTGTTACAACTCAAGGTAATTCAAGAAGTAATTACCTTGGTAATATTTATTTTGTTCAGTTGGTTGTTTTTTAAAACCGAAACCCTTAAATGGAATCACTTGGTTGGGGTGTGTTTCTTGGTTTTAGCCGTATATTTCATCTTTAAAAAATAACAAAATATGTCGTATCAAATTCAAAAAAATCCTTTTATTGTTCCAACTACAGATGGAAAATATATCGCAGAACACTTTGGAGCAGCTACCAACCAACAAGCAAACCTATCATTGGCACATATGATAGCACCTCCTGGATGGAGTGAGCCATTTCAAACTCCTGCTTTTGATGAGTATACTTTGGTTATCCGTGGTAAAAAACAATTTATTATAGAAGATGAAATCATTGTGTTAGAAGCCGGGCAATCTATCAAAATTGAAAAAAATGTTAGAGTACAATATTCCAATCCTTTTGAAGAGGAATGCGAATATATCTCGGTTTGTACACCAGCTTTTTCGATAGATTTGGTAAACAGAGAAGATTAGTCTTTAAAAAACAAATTGATGACAGACTGCCCTACTGACATTGCAATACTAAAAATAAATAAAGTATAAAGTGACGTAATCGCAAAATCGTCTACCAAATAATCGGCAATTTTAACTACCACTACGTTTATAACTAACAAAAAAAAACCTAGTGTAAACAAGGTAATGGGAAAGGTGATAATTTTTAGTATTGGTTTTAAAAATACATTAAGTAAGGCTAAAACCAAGGCAAACACCAAAACAGGAGGTATTCCTTTGATTTCGATTCCGGGTAAAAATTTTGCTAAAACTAAAATTAACAAACCCGATAATAAGATTTTGTATAGGTATTTCATGTTATTAAAATTGATGAATAAATTGCAATACTTCTTGTAAAAATTCTTGTGGTTTTTCTGCATGCAACCAATGTCCGGCTCCTTCTAAACCTATAAATTGTGCAGATGGAAATTGTTCCCTAATTTCTGGAAAATCTTCTGGCAAAACATAATTAGATTTTTTACCATACAAAAACAAGGTTGGACCTAAAAAGGACTTGTCCGAAGGCAATGCTTTACCAACTTCTTCTACTTTTTCGGTCAATACTTTTAAATTGAATCGAAAAGCCAAGGTATCTGGAGTTTGCCAATATAAATTTTTTAATAAAAATTGTCTTACCCCAAATTCTGCAATATGCTGTGAAAGTACTTCGTCTACTTCCCCTCTGCTGGGTTTGGTGTTAAAATCAATCGCGTTTAATCCTTTTAAAATAGTTTGATGGTGAGGAGCATAGTACTTAGGCCCTATATCTGCCACAATTAATTGCTGTACTCTCGCATCGTTAGCAGCTAACAACATGGCTACTTTACCACCCATGGAATGACCAATTACCACATAGTTTTCCCATGATTGGGCATCTACATAATGCATTACATCTTGCATCATTGCATCGTACGAAAATTCTTCAGAGTAGAAACTTCGTCCGTGATTTCGCAAATCCAAAGCATGTACTTCCAAGCCTTGTGCTGCCAATTGAGTAGCAATAGACTTCCAGTTATCTGACATCCCAAAAAAACCATGTAATATAAGCAGTGGCTTTCCAGATCCTTCTACTTTAGCGTATAACAACGGATTCATCTATTTTAATTTATTCAAATACATGTTTACTACATTCTCTATTCCTAAATAAATGGACTCACAAATTAGAGCATGTCCGATAGAGACTTCCAACAAATTTGGAATATTTTCTTTAAAAAAACGGATGTTATCCAAGCTTAAATCGTGTCCGGCATTAACTCCCAAACCTAGTTCATTGGCCAAAATAGCCGCATTGGTGTAAGGTACGATGGCCTGGGTGTTTCCAATTGCATATTCAGAAGCAAAATGTTCGGTGTACAACTCTATTCGATCGGTTCCGGTAGCTTTGGCTCCTTCTATCATTTCTAAAACAGGATCTACAAAAATGGAACAACGAATGTGATTTCTTTGAAACTCTTGAATTACTTCTTTTAAAAAGCTTTGATGTTGCAACGTATTCCAACCAGCATTAGAGGTAATGGCATCATCGGCATCAGGAACCAAGGTTACTTGGGTTGGTTTTACTTCTAAAACCAAATCAATAAAACTTTTGATTGGATTTCCTTCGATATTATATTCGGTATAAACTACGCTTTTCAACTCCCGAGCATCTTGGTATTTGATATGACGTTCATCTGGCCGAGGATGCACTGTAACCCCATGTGCTCCAAATTTTTGCACATCTTTTGCTACTTGCAAAACATTTGGTTGGTTGCCACCTCTAGAGTTTCGTAAAGTAGCTATTTTGTTGATGTTGACACTTAATTTCGTGGACATTTTTATGAATTTTATCCTGCAAAAATACAAGGATATCCGCACAAAATGCTAGGTTTAGAGTAAGTTTAGGAAAGTTAAACTCAAAAAATGACAAATTTAATTAAGCCACCAAATAGAAAAATTCAAAATCGATGCAAAGCTTACCCAAGCTAAGTATGGCAATAGTAACTTTCCAGCTACCGGTTGAATTTGATAAAAATATCGGTAAGTTTGGTAAATACAAATCCACAGCAAAATAATTTCAACTAATGCCAATAATGGATTTTTAAATCCGAAAAACAAAATACTCCAGAGAGCATTTAAACCCAGTTGCAAAGTAAAAAAACTGATGGCAGATATTTTTGCTTTAATTGGCATTGCTTTGCTCCAAACCAAACCAGCTGCGATTCCCATCATAATATACAACAATGTCCAAACCGGAGCAAACACCCAAGATGGTGGGTTAAAAAAAGGTTTTACCAATGTTGGATACCAATCATTCACAGAGCTTTGTGTAGCAAAACTTGATAAAAAACCAACTGCTAAACACACCATGGTAGCTAAAAAAATCTTTCCGAAACGTTGCATTTGTTTTTGTTTCAAAAATAGCCAATCATTGCAACAAAACCTTAAGATTTGTGCTAAAATGGTATTTCTATTTTTTGTGTACCTTGCATCCAAGGAAAATTTAAGATATGTCTTGGAAAAATCAAATACATCAAAATCCAAAACCTTTGGATATGAACGATAGTATTTCGGATGCTTTGTTGGTAGCCGAAGACTATCGTTTTAGTCATGTCCCTGTTCAAAAAGAAGGCGTTTATTTGGGCTGTATTGCCGTTACCGATTTGGAAACATTAGAAGAAACCCAAACTTTGCAACAATACCAATATTTACTTCAAGGTATTTTTATCAGAGAAACTTCTTCATGGATGGATGTATTGGAACTATTTTCAAGAAATGAAAGTAATATTTGCCCGCTTTTAGGCACTGATCAATCCTATTTGGGGCATTATTTGTTGGAAGATGTACAGGAGTATTTTTTGCAAACTACATTTATAAAAGAACCAGGTTCCATATTAATTGTCCAGAAAAATTTATCGGATTTTTCGATGAGTCAAATTGCACAAATTGTAGAGAGCAACCAAGCAAAGCTATTGGGTTGTATAGTTGAAGAAATGGAATCAAATCAAGTTAAAGTCATGGTTAAAATTTCATTAGGTGCCATTAATGAAATCATTCAATCGTTCAGAAGATACCACTACGAAATTGTTTCTGAACACCACGAAGATTTGTATTTACAAAACCTAAAAGAGCGTTCAGATTACTTAGACAAATATCTTTCTATGTAATATCCTAAAAGGCTTCCGAAAAAAATGTTTATTTTTGTTGGAACAACCAACAATTACAATTATGGTTTCCATCGCCATTTTCGGACAAAGTTTTCAGGCAGAATCGAGAATTGCTTACCAAGAAATCTTTTACTTTTTAAAAGAGCAACAAGTAAATCTTTGGATTGAGAATAACTTTTACCAATTATTGCAAAAAGAAGTCATTTTAACTGACTCCTACCCCACCTATGATAGTTTTGAAAACTTCCCAAATGAGGTAGATTTTTTATTAAGTATTGGTGGAGATGGCACCATTTTAAGAGCAATAACTTATACAAGAGGCAAGGGCATTCCAATTTTAGGGGTAAACATTGGACGATTAGGTTTTTTGGCAAAGATTCAAAAAAATGAAATCAGAAAATCATTAACCCAAGTTTTACAAAAGGAGTATACCATTTCCAACAGAAGCTTATTAAGTTTAGAAACAGAACCAGCCATGCCTGGTTTGGAGTCGTTGAATTTTGCATTAAATGAAATCACCGTTTCACGAAAAAACACAACATCTATGATTACGGTGGCTACTTATTTAAATGACGAATATTTGACAAGTTATTGGGCAGACGGTTTGATCGTCTCAACTCCTACCGGCTCTACCGGATACTCATTAAGTTGTGGTGGCCCTGTATTAACTCCTGAAGTTTCCAGCTTTGTTATCACACCTATAGCACCTCACAACCTTAATGCCAGACCCTTGGTAATTCCGAATGAAATGGAAATTACTTTAAAAGTTAGTGGTAGAGAACATGAATTTTTAGTGTCCTTAGACTCCCGAGTTTTTACCTTTGCTAAGGAAACTACTCTAAAAATTAAAAAGAATTCCTTTCAGGTACCGATGATAGAAATTACTCCGGAAACTTTCTTAAAAACCCTTCGAAGCAAGCTGCTTTGGGGAGAAGACAAAAGAAACTAAACCATACTAATTGAACTTTTTTAGCGTTCTATTGCACGGGACAACCATTAGTTTATCGGGCTTAAAATTTTTTTATGCTCTATTATCTCCAAATACCCTGGATTTAAAGAAGTAAACTGGACATAATTGTTATATTTGCACGCTGTAAAAACCAATGAGAATAAATAAAATATTGTGGATGTTCATCACCTTGTTCTTTCAAGGCCAAGCCCAAATTCATGAAATAGGAGGATTTGTTGGTGGAAGTAATTATATTGGCGATATTGGAAAAGATAATTTTATAGCACCAAACCACATTTCATTTGGAGGAATTTATCGCTGGAATAAAAGTCCACGACATGCCTACAGACTAAGCTATACTTATGGCAAAATTACTGCTAACGACTTGGATGTAAAAGATGGTAGCAGGCCACAACGTGGCTTGCAATTTGAAAACCGAGTACACGATATTACCTTAGGCTTGGAAATTAATTTTCTTGAATTTGATTTACATCAATTTGGAATACAAACCTCACCTTACATTATGGCAGGGATAAGCTACTTTAATTATAAAGAAAACTACTTTATTAACAAGCAACTTCAATTTGACCAAAACGCTTGGAGCATGGGTATTCCGATGATAGTTGGAGTAAAAAGCAAGTTCACCAGAAGCCTAGTGATTGGTATAGAAGTTGGTGCTAGATACACATTTACCGACAATTTAGATGGTTCCAACCCTAAAAACGATAACTTAGCTAACCGTAAATTTGGTAATTTAGGAAGTAATGATTGGTATGTTTTTACCGGTTTTACTCTAACCTATACCTTTGGAAACAATCCTTGTTATTGTCCATATTAACCATGAGTTTAAAAGAATCCATAAATAAAGATAACATTCCAAAACACATAGCCATTATTATGGATGGCAACGGTCGTTGGGCTAAAAAGCAAGGAAAGCTCCGTATTTTTGGTCATAAGAACGGCAGAAACTCCGTATCTAAAATTACAGAAGCTTGCGGGAATTTAAATGTTAAGTTTTTAACCCTTTACGCTTTTTCTACAGAAAATTGGAACCGCCCTAAAATGGAAGTTGATACCTTGATGAAGCTATTAGTAAGTGCTTTAAAGGACGAGTTAAAATCATTAATTAAAAACGAAATTAAACTAAACGCAATTGGAGACTTGAACATGTTGCCTGTAAAAGCGCGTAAAGAACTTTTACACGTAATGGATGTTACAAAAAACCATAAAAAATTAACAGTAACTTTAGCATTAAGCTACGGCTCTAGAATGGAAATTGTAGATGCGGTTAAGCAAATTGCTCTCAAAGTTAAAAATAATATAATTTTAGAATCTGATATTGACGAATCCATTATTAATCAACATCTTTACACCCATGATATGCCAGATGTAGACTTAATGATTAGAACAAGTGGAGAGCATCGAATCAGTAATTTTTTATTGTGGCAAATATGTTATGCAGAGTTTTACTTTACAGATATATTGTGGCCCGATTTTACCGAAGAACATTTGTATGAAGCAATTATTAGTTATCAAAAAAGAGAACGCAGATTTGGAAAAACCAGTGAACAATTACAGAATTAATCTATCCTACATAGCAGCTGTTTGCTGCATTTTTTTCTGCAGTATCCAATTAAGTAATGCCCAAATTAATCCGGATTTCGGCAGTGGGAACTCTTATGTTTTAGGAGATGTAGAAGTAACCGGTAAAACTACTTTTAATAGCCAAACCATTGTAACCTATACTGGTTTGGAAAAAGGACAACGAATCATTATTCCGGGAGAAGAAATTTCTAATGCCATTAAAAAATTAGGAAAGCTAAATTTGTTTAGCGACATCGACTTTTTTATTCAAGAATCCAGAGGAGACACTATTTTTCTGGAACTAAATATTGAAGAACTTCCAAAATTAAACGAGGCCAAAGTAACCGGTATTAAAAAAGGAAAAGCCGAATCTATTATTAACGATAACAAATTAAAAAAAGGAACCATTGTTAATGAAAATTTGATTACTACAACCAAAAACAAAATTGAGTCAAAATATCGCAACAACGGTTTTTTCAATGCCAAGGCTTATATTACTACTTCTCCCTCAGATACTACCCAAAACAACTTAGTAAATATGTTGATTAGAGTTGATAGAGGCAATAAAATAAAGGTGAGAAAAATTGAGATTATTGGTAATGAAAAAATGAGCAACAAAAAGGTAAAAAAAGCAATGAAAAACACCAAAACCAAACTTCCAGGAAGGTTTTGGAAAGGCTCAAAATATATCAAAGAAAAATACCAAGAAGATTTAACCGAAATTGTTAATAAATATAAGGAAAAAGGGTATCGAGATGCTAGAGTAGTATGGGATTCTGTTCAGTTTGACAACAATAAGAATCGCATTACCATTAAAATGAAATTAGAAGAAGGTAACAGATATTATTTTGGAGAAATCAAATTTTTAGGAAATACTGTTTATTCTGACGAAGGTTTGGCAAGGGTTTTGGGTATCAAAAAAGGGGATGTATATAATGGGGTTTTATTAGAAAAAAGAATCAACGACAAGAAAAAACCCGATGGAGAAGACATTACCAATTTATACCAAAATAATGGTTATTTGTTTTCGCAAGTTAATCCTGTAGAAGTAAAAACTGCAAACGACACCATCGACTTTGAAATTAGAATTACCGAGGGACCTATTGCGTACTTTAACAAAATTACAGTTGTTGGGAACGATAAAACAAACGACCATGTAATATACCGCGAATTAAGAACCAAACCAGGTCAAAAATACAGCAAACAAGAATTGGTAAGAACCATACGTGAAATTGGTCAGTTAGGATTTTTTGATCCGGAAGCTATTGATCCTAAATTTAAAAACGTTGACCCATCTGCAGGTACAGTAGATATTGAGTACAATTTGGTAGAAAAAGGAGCTAGTCAAATTGAACTACAAGGTGGTTATGGAGGCGGAGGTTTTATTGGAACTTTGGGGCTTTCGTTTAATAACTTCTCATTGCGAAATATTTTTAACAAAGAGGCATACAAGCCTTTACCTATGGGTGACGGACAAAGAATGTCGTTGCGATTGCAAGGAAGTAACTTTTTTCAAACCTACTCTTTAAATTTTGAAGAACCGTGGTGGGGAGGAAAAAAACCAATACGTTTGTCCACCTCAATTTCGCATAGTAAGCAATTCTTGGCAAATTTTGGTTTAAACCAGTTCAATCAAGGAAGAGCAGTTGATAGAACAAGATATTTTAACATCACATCATTGAGCTTAGGTATTGCAAAAAGATTAACTGTACCAGATGATTACTTTTTACTCTCACAATCGATAAGTTATCAATATTTCGACCTAAAAAATTACAACACCGGTTTATTTACTTTTGGTGATGGGCAATCACACAACTTGGCATATACAGTTGCTTTGACTCGAAACAGTAAAGCTTTTAACCCAATTTACCCTACCCAAGGGTCTGAGTTTACCATTTCAGCTAAATTTACTCCTCCTTTTTCCTTGTTTAGCAAAACAGATTATGCCAATTTAGGAAATCTGGCAGAGTATAAACTAACCAATACTGGACAAGGTTATTTTGGTGTAGATGGCAATTGGGTAGCTCCTGGAGATTTTGTAAAAGAAACTACCGTAGGGACCCAAACCGGATTGGTAAGAGTGGATAATTTTGCTGATGCTGATGCAAATCAAGGCAAAATTGACCAAAAAAGATTTAATTGGTTAGAATTTTATAAAGTCAAATTTAGAGGAGATTGGTACACCACTTTAGTTGGGCAACAAAATAATGCTTTGGTATTAAGAGCCAATGCTGAATTCGGTTTTATGGGAGCGTACAACCAAGCAAGAGGTTTGGTTCCGTTTGAACGTTTCTTTGTTGGTGGAGATGGATTGGCAAACTTTGTAATGGATGGTAGAGAAATTATTCAGTTAAGAGGTTACGAAAACCAAGCACTTACTCCAGTAGATGATCGAGGCTTTAGAAATGGAGGTACCATTTATAACAAATTCACTTTAGAATTAAGATATCCAATTACCTTAAAAGGAGCCGCGTCTATTTATGCTTTAAGCTTTTTAGAAGCTGGTTCGGCATGGAATGACTTTAGAGAATACAATCCATTTAGAATGCAACGTTCTGCAGGGTTTGGGTTAAGAGTATTTATGCCAGCCTTTGGTTTATTAGGAATCGATTTTGGGCATGGCTTTGATGCTCCATTCGGTACCACACAAAAAAGTGGATGGCAAACTCATTTTATCATAGGTCAACAATTTTAATTGAAATTTTTAGTTATATATTTACAATCATTTACCAAGGTAAACTTGCTTTGCCTAGTTTCCTATGTCAAAAATATAAATCGCATGAAACACAATTTTGTTCCAGCTATATCAACTAAAATAAATCTACTATTTTGTTTATTTGGATGTTTTCTTTTGGTTTTTTCTACCTTCCATACTTTGCGAGCTCAAGCAGCAAGAGGGACCAAGATTGGATATATAGATATGGAATATATCTTAGAAAAAACACCAAACTATCAGCAAGCTATCAGCCAAATCGAACAAAAAGCCCAACGTTGGAAACAAGAAATTGAAGAAAAGGAGACAGAAATCAAAAAACAAAAAGATAACTTAAAAACAGAACAAATCCTTCTTACAAAAGAATTGATAGACGAAAAACAAGAGGAAATTGCTATTTTAGAAGCAGAACTTTATGACTATCGTCAAAAAAGATTCGGCCCTAATGGAGATTTCTTTGTACAAAAAGCCGTACTAATTAAACCTATTCAAGACCAAGTTTTTACTATCGTACAAGATATAGCAGAAACAAGAAAATACGATTTTGTATTTGACAAAGCCTCTGATTTAACCATGTTATTTGCTGCAAAACGTTTTGACATTAGTGATTTGGTAGTACGACAAATAACTCGAGCTGATAAGCGAGAACAAATGAGCAAAAAGCAGTTAGAGCAATTACAAAAAGAAGAATATAAAGAGGATATTGAAGATGCCAATCCTGCCTTAGCAGAAAGAAGAAAAATGTTGGAGCAAAGGAAAGCGGAGAGAGATAAATTAATGGAAGATCGTAAATTAGCTGCCGAACAAAAGAAAAAAGAGCAAGAAGAAGCACGTCAAAAATTATTAGACGAAAGAAGCTCAAAAAAAACTGGCATAGTTTCTGATAAAAAAGATTCTGTAGATTCTGAAAACAAAAATGAATCAGAACCTAAAAACACTTCTGAATCAAAACCAACCAATGAGGATAGAGAAGAAAAATTAAGAGCTGCTGAAGAAGCTAGAAAGAAAAATTTTGAAGAAAGACAAAAGCAAATTGAAGAGCGTAAAAAACAAATTCAAGAAGCAAAAGACAAATTACAAAAAGAAAGAGAAGAAAAATTAAAACAAAGACAAAACAATAATCCCAACGAAAATTAATTAATTTATTTTATGAACATGAAAACTGCAAAATTATTTTTAATCGCATTTGTAACCTTTATCGGAACTCAATTTACCTATGCACAATCCAAAATTGCTCACGTAGATGTACAGGATATCATCACCAACATGCCTGCAATGAAAGATGCTCAAAAGCAATTAGAGCAATTAAGCAAAACGTATGAAGGTGAAATGAAAGTAATGATTGAAGAATTTCAAAAGAAACTTGGAAAATACCAAGAAGAAGCAGAAAGCGTAGATGACAAAGCCAATGAAGCCAGAACCAAAGAGATGGAGGATATGGACAAAAGAATTAAAGACTACCGTTCTACTGCTCAAAAAGATATTAGCGATAAAGAAGAGGCTTTGATGAAGCCAATTTACGACAAAGTAAGAGCTTCTATTGAAAAAGTTGGAAAAGCAAAAGGATTTGAATATGTTTTTGACAAAACTTCCGCTTTGTTAGCTAACGGAACCAACATCACTGCTGATGTTAAAAAGGATTTGGGATTTTAATTTCCTTCCTATAAATTAAAAACCAATTAAAACTGCTCTTTATGAGCAGTTTTTTATTTTTGTAACATGTACAATCCACAAGCGATAGGTTTATTTGACTCAGGAATTGGAGGAACTTCCATTTGGAAAGAGATTCATCTTCTTTTACCCAATGAGAATACCATTTATTTAGCCGATAGTAAAAATGCTCCGTATGGAGAAAAAAGCAAAGATGAAATCATTGCCTTGTCAGAAAAAAATACAGAGTTTTTATTGCACCAAAATTGTAAATTGATAGTGGTTGCATGTAATACAGCAACTACTAATACCATTTCTCATCTTCGAAGCAAGTATAACATTCCATTTATTGGTATTGAACCAGCAATTAAACCAGCGGCTTTAAATAGCCATACCAAAACCATTGGTGTACTTGCTACAAAAGGCACTATTAGTAGTGAATTATTCCATCAAGCAGTGCTAAATTTTCCGGAAGTACAAATTATAGAACAAATTGGATATGATTTGGTTCCATTAATTGAAAATGGAGAAATAGAAGGCACAAAAATGAAAGATTTACTGAAATCCTATTTACAACCAATGATCCATCAAAATATTGATTTCTTGGTTTTAGGATGCACCCATTATCCTTATTTAATTCCAGTCATTCAACAAATACTGCCTTCTAATATTCAAGTCATTGATTCTGGTGAAGCAGTTGCAAAACAAACCAAAAGGGTTTTAGAATTAAATAAGCTATTGAATGATTCTAAGGCAAATCCAAAATTAAAATTTTACACCAATTACCACGACATAAGTGTTTTACAAAAATTGGTTGGAAAACAATATGAAGTTAGCTTTTTGGACTTCTAGGGTTGTTCTTGAAACCAAGAGGCATACATTTGGTAATTGTTAGCTATTCTGCTAATTTCATTAGCAAATTCTGAAGCATTGATATCTTTTACTTTTTTAGCAGGAACTCCGGCATAAATGGCACCTGACTCTACGATAGTTCCTTGAGTTACCACTGCACCTGCTGCAATAATCGTATTTGAATGCACTTTACATCCATCCATAATAATCGCACCCATTCCAACCAATACATCCGAATATATGGTACAACCATGTACTATGGCACGGTGCCCAATGGAAACCCTATCCCCAATCAAAGTTGGATGTTTTTGATAAGTACAATGAATGATCGCTCCGTCTTGAATATTTACTTGGTTTCCAATACTAATCGAATGGACATCTCCTCTAATTACCGCTTGAAACCATATACTACAATTATCTCCTAAAGCTACATCACCAACTATAGTAGCATTTTCTGCCACATAGCAAGAAGAGGGTATTTGAGGATATTTTCCTTGAACTGGAAGTATAATAGGCATAATTAGTTATTCATTATTAAAAAAAATCCCGTTAAAAACGGGATGAATGGTATTAGTTAACAGCAGGACAATTACAGCTCCATTTACTTGGTTGACAGAAAATATCTATCCCTAAAGTTAATTGATGAAAACCTGCATTATCAAAACGTATATCTCCAGTTAAATGAGTGTAAGTATACGCAAACATAAATTGTTTGTAGTTTACTCCAACTACCGGGCTAAACCATTGTAATCTTTGTTCGTTTAACGTAGACCCACTTACATATTGAGCTCCTTCAAAAGCTTGTCTGTATGATAATCCACCCCATAACCTTCCGAAATCCATTTCACGATAAACTTTTAAATTCAAGTCTAAAAACTTCTCTTTGGTTTGATCTATATATTGTAACATAAAAGAGGGCTCCCATAAAAATCTTTCTTCATCACCAAAAACATAAGCGGCACTCAAAATGTACTTTCTCAAGTTATCCGATTCAATATCTGTGTATAATTCTCTTTTGTTTGCAATTAAGTTTTTAATGGTAAAGTGTGCTGAAAAATCTAAAAAGTTATAAGAAGCACCTGCATCAACATTAAAGTAAGCATCTCTTACAATCACTCCATTATTAATAATTGGGTCAAATCCATCAAAAGAAGATTGGTCTATTTGACTTTGTACCATGCCAGCACTCAAACCGAAAGAAAGCTGATTTAAATCATAACTGCTTCTCGAAAACATAATATGGTGGGCGTAAGACAACTTAGCTCCTCTTTGGCTATGGTATCCATTTCTATCATTAAAAGCAATAGCACCTATACCTGACCTCTCACCTACTCTAGTATGAAAACTTATGGTTTGTAATGCTGGAGAATTTTTTTGATCAAACCATTGTTGACGACCTGTTAATCGAATCTTTCCACAACTTGAAGCGCCTGCCATAGATGGATGCAATAAATATAAGTTATCAGACAAATAATCAGAATAAACAGCAATTCCTTCTTGAGCATAAATAAAATGAGCAAAAAAAGTAAATAGTAAAATAGAAATTTTTCTTAAAGTCATTGGGTCAATCTTTATCTTTTTAACGTAAAATGTGCTTTAAATTCTTTGTTTTGGTTGTTTTCGAG
>CAZAHJ010000050.1:0-15122 GCA_964485115.1 uncultured Flavobacterium sp. | reverse complement strand
GTTTATTTTTAAAATTTATAGAGATAAATTATTTAATTACTTTAATTTCTGTTCTTCTGTTTTGAGCTCTACCAGCTTTAGTTTTGTTATCAGCAACTGGTTGGTTTGGACCAAATCCTTCCGAAGAAAGTCTTTCAGCAGAAACACCATTTGCAACTAAATAATCTTTAACAATAGTAGCTCTTTCATTTGACAATCTCATGTTAGTTTCTAATTTACCTGTACTATCAGTATGACCTTCAATTTTGAATTTTGCATTTGGATACTCATTCATAATTTTTTTGATAGCATCTAAAGTAGATTGAGACTCAAATTTGATAGATGATTTACCAGTATCAAACAAGATAACTTTTGCAAATTCATTTAACTTGTTAACAACTTCATCAGAAACTTCAGGACAACCTTGATTTGAAGCAGGTCCTTTTACATCTGGACACTTGTCATCTTTATCTAATACCCCGTCTCCATCTCTATCTGGCCAAGGACAACCATTATTTTCTTTTGGCCCTTTTTGATTTGGACATCTGTCATCCTTATCAGCTATTCCATCACCGTCAGAATCAGGACAACCTTTTAGTGCTTTTAAACCTGCAACATCCGGACAAGCATCGTCTTTATCTGGCACTCCATCACCATCTCTATCTGGACAACCTTTGAACTCAGCTGATCCAGCTTCGTTTGGACAATCATCTTTTGAATCTTGGATACCATCCCCGTCAGAATCAGGACAACCGTTGAATTGTTTTAAACCTGGTACATCTGGACAAGCATCTTCTTTGTCATAAATTCCATCACCATCTGTATCTTTTCCACCAAATTTAAAAATTAAACCTGCAAAATGTTGCATATGGGTTGGAACCTCTGTTAATCTATTGTCTTCAAAAGAATGTCTGTACATTGATTTCAAAGACAATCCAATATTTTCATTAAACCAAATGTTAGCTCCTAAACCTCCATTTATAGTACCAGCACTATAATTGTCAATCCATACGTAACCTCCTCCTAAGTGTAATGATGGCTCCAAAAAGTTCCAAAAAGTTCCAATACTATATTTGATATCCCCATCTAAACCATAATACATTAAATTTCCTGGATTTACTACTGGATAATCTCCTAATGCAGGGTCTTTTGGTAAAGCAAATTTTGTTAGCCTATTTAAAGAACCTGTAACACCAAATGAGAAGTTACCCCCAACGTGTTTTGTAACATTTACATATGATACAGATGGTAATATACTCCAAAATTGACTAGCATTCAAATACTCAGAAAATTGATCTTCTAACTTATTCGCTGCACTAATTCTGGCACCATCCACAGCGTTAACTCCAAAAGAGATAGCCCATGGATTGTTGTTGTCTTGAGCCTGAAGGTTTAAACCTACTAATAAAACAACAATTGTAAATAATTTGTTTAGATGTTTCATATTAATTTTAATTTGTTTAAAATTCTTAGTTTACTCTTGCAAAATTATGTGGTTTTATTCAATTAACAAAAATTATGGTTAAAAAAAGGGGATTTATCTTGTAATAAATTTATATAATACCCATTTTCTTACCTACTTTTGAAAAAGCTATAACTGCTTTGTCTAATTGTTCCTTTGTATGAGCTGCCGAAAGTTGTACTCTAATTCTTGCCTTTTCTTTAGGAACAACTGGATAAAAGAAACCAATTACATATATGCCTTCAAGTAATAGTTCTTGTGCCATTTGTTGTGCTACTTTTGCGTCGTAAAGCATTACTGGTACAATAGCTGAGTCTCCGTCTATAATATTAAAACCTGCTTTTTTTATTGCTTTTTTAAAGTAATTTGTGTTCCATTCTAACTGATCTCTTAGTTTGGTGTTTCCTTTTAAAAGTTCAAATACTTTAATTGAGGCACCTACAATAGCTGGTGCTAATGAATTAGAAAACAAGTAAGGCCTAGATCTTTGTCGAAGTATTTCGATAATTTCTTTCTTACCGGTGGTATAACCCCCCATGGCTCCTCCCAAAGCCTTTCCTAAGGTTCCAGTTATGATGTCAACCCTACCCATTACATTTTTGGCTTCTAACGTTCCTTTTCCGGTTGCACCAATAAAACCTGCTGCATGGCATTCGTCTACCATCACCAAGGTATCATACTGTTCTGCCAAATCACAAATTTTATCTAGCGGAGCTACCAACCCATCCATAGAAAAAACACCATCAGTAACAATCAATTTAAATCTGGCACCGTTTTGATTGGCTTGAATCAATTGTTTTTCCAAATCTTCCATGTTATTATTCTCATAGCGATATCTGGCTGCTTTACACAACCTAACTCCATCAATAATCGAAGCATGATTTAAGCTATCTGAAATAATCGCATCTTGTTCTCCTAACAAGGGTTCAAATACACCTCCATTGGCATCAAATGCTGCTGCATACAATATGGTATCTTCTGTACTATAAAAATCCGCAATAGTAGTTTCTAACTTTTTATGAATATCTTGGGTACCGCAAATAAATCGTACAGACGACATGCCAAAACCATGCGAATCTAAGGCATCTTTGGCAGCTTGAACCACTTCTGGATGAGAAGACAAGCCTAAATAATTATTTGCACAAAAGTTTAAAACTTTTTGTCCGCTATCTAAAGTAATTTCTGCTCCTTGTGGAGACGTAATAATTCTTTCTTTTTTGAACAATCCTTGTTCCTCAATTTGTTGTAATTCGTTTTGTAAATATTCTTTAATTGCTCCGTACATGATATATTTATTTTGCTTTTTAAAATTGAATGCTACAAAGTTATCACATTACATTGGTCTCCTAAATATACCAATATTTTTTTTACCACTTTTAACTGCATTTGATGTAATAAATTCTCATATTCATGTAGCTGTTGTTGGTGTTTTGGCAATGGTTTCCCGGTTTTATAATCAATCAATACCACTTCATGGTTGTTTAGAAAAACCACTTTATCTGGAATATAACTTTGGCTTGGGGTTAGTATCGTTCTTTCGTTCCAAGTTTTGGAATTTTTTCGGTAATAATCTTTTAATTCAGGATGATTTACTACCTCTTGAATTCTTTGTTCAAAAATCTCTTTTTGAGATAGTGTAATCCATCCTTTTCTGATTGCTTTTTGTAAAACTATTTTAATGGAATCTTCATTTTTAATTTCTGAGAGCAGTTGATGCATCACATTACCAAATCTACGTTCCTCTCCTTTTTCAGAAGCCCATAACCTACTTTCAAGGGTGGTTATATTAATTTTATGAGTCCATGGAGAAGTTTGTGTCCATGCAAGATTTTCAATTTTTGAGGAAGTATGTAAGTTTGGTTCACGATAAACCTTTTCTCCAAAAACAAAATAGTTTTCATTAGAGTTTTTAGTTAAATAATGGTATAAATAACTTGAAATGTAACCTTCTGAAACTCCATTATTGGTCTTTTTCACTTGTGTAATGATATGCATTTGCTCTCTTGCTCTGGTAAATGCTACGTACATGGCATTAATGGCATCTAATAAGCGTTCTTCTTTGCTTAAAACCACCGGATTTTTTTCATCTAATCCTCCTATAAGTTGTTCTGTATCATTGGATGCACTTACTAGCATTACAGGGACTTCCGGAATCACTTGCTCGGTATTAATCCACAATTTTTCGATGTGTTCGTAAATTTTATAATCTAAAAACGGAATAATTACGACTGGAAATTCTAACCCTTTTGCCTTGTGAAAAGTCATGATTTTAACTGCGTTTTCATTTTCGTTGGATGGAATACTTTTTTTGTAACCTTCTGTTTCATATAACTCTTTCACTTCATGATAAGGCTTTTGTTGCAATACATTCCATTCAAAAATCATTTGCAAGAAGTAATGTACAAAAGCATTGGTTTGTTGTAATTTTAACCAATGATGTGCAAAATAACTTGCTTGTTCATAAATAGATTTTGTAGGTAAATCTTGTATTTTAATTGCAATTTGGTGTTGGTTCAAATAAACCTCTAGTTCTTCAAGATTAACTAAATTTTTACCATAAAAAATAAAATCGTGTTTTGGAAACGTAGGTACAAAAGAAGAAAAATACTCCAACAATGCTGTTTTAGATTCTTCGTTTTGTGGTTCTTGTATGTATTGAACAAAATTCCAAAGGATTTTAACTTCTTGAGAAGCACCTATCATTAACGAGTCAGAAGAAATGATGGGAATTTGCTGTTCTATCAAATAGGCTGCAACCAATTGCCCGCTTGCATTTTTTCGCACTAAAACCGCAATATCTTGGTACTGATATCCTTGTTGCAATGCCTCTTCGATGTGCTGCTTTACTTTTTGCAAATAGGCTTCTTGGATGTTATCTTCATCTTCTAAAAAGGTGATTTCAACCAACCCTTTTTCCACTTTTTGGGGTATTTGAGTAGCACTTTTATAAATCTCTGAATATTTATCTAACTTAAATTGATCAGACATCCACAAAAAAAAGTTGTTATTGAAAGCTACCACTTGTTGAAAGCTTCTGAAGTTGCTTGGTAAATTCACCACTTTTTTGGTGTGGTTTTTAAATGGGTTATCCTCTTTAACCAACCCTATCATTTGCTCTACTTTACCACCTCTAAATCGGTAAATAGATTGTTTTGGATCACCCACTAACATCACACTTCCTCCAATTTGATTGGCATCTTCTGAATCTAACGCATTAGAAATTAGCGGAACTAAATTTTTCCATTGCAATTCGGAAGTATCTTGAAACTCATCGATAAAAAAATGTTGGTACCTATCTCCTAATTTCTCATAAATAAAAGGTGCTGGTTGGTTTTGAATTTGTTCGTTGATGATTTTATTAAACTCTTTAATTGGTAAAATATTTTGCTCTTTTTGCAACTCGTTAATCACTTTATCTAAAGTTGCTAAAACAGAAACTTGGGTCCAATCTTTTAAAATTTTAGCAGTAAAAGCGATGCTTCTTTGCAATTGTTTGATTTTTTGATAATCTTGAGATAATTGTGTTTTTAAGCCTTCCCAAATTACTTCGTGTTTAGATGATTTATTGATGGTAACGTCATCTAATGTTTCAAACCTGGTAATATCAGAAACATCTCCTAGAATTAGTTTTTGTAGAAAATTTGGAAAGGTTTTTCTGGAAAAATCCTCTAATGGCATGTTTTGTTGTAGGATTTCTATAAAATTTGTGACCAAAACAGCCAATTGATTTTGTTGTTCAGGAATAGATTTTTTAAGTTTGGCTTGCCATTTTTTAAAATCTTGTAAGGAAATACCATCTAATTTTTTTAGTTGTTCAATATGGTTTTCTGATTGTAAGATTTTACCAGTGAGTAAAAAATCGTTTTTAATGTTCCACGATTTATCCTCTTCTAATTTATTGAGTGTAAAATCTAAAAAAAGTTCGGTTAATTCTTTTTCTTCTCCTGCCTCTGTTAACAACTGATCAACAGCTTGCTCTAACAAAGGGTCAAAGTTTAATTGCACCTGAAAATTGTTTTTTAACTGAAGTTCGTTTGCAAATGACCGGATGATACGATGGGTAAATTTATCAATAGTTGCTACCTCAAAACTCCCATAATGGTGTAAAATATGTTGAAAAACCGTTTTTGCTTTGGTTTTTAATTGTTGCAAATCTTTCCCAGTTTCCTCAGCAATCATTTGCAACATTTCGTTGGCTACTTTATTAGAATCTTCTTTGGAAAGTTCGAATAGAATATCTAAAATCCTCGATTTCATTTCCTCAACCGCTTTGTTGGTAAAAGTAATGGCTAAAATTTTGCGGTAAGCATCTTCTGTAGGATGGGTCAAAGTAATTTTCAAGTATTCTTTTACCAAAGTAAAAGTCTTTCCAGAACCAGCTGATGCGGTGTAAATGAGAAAATTATCTGACATGTTTCTGCTTAAATTAAGATGCTGTTAACAATAAAATTTTTACCAACCAAAGTTAATTGTATAATTTTGAAGAAAATTTGTTTAACAAAAAAAAAGTGTATTATGGCTTTTGAATTACCTTCTTTACCTTACGCATACGATGCTTTAGAACCTCATTTAGATGCACGTACGATGGAAATACATCATTCCAAACATCATACTGCTTACACTAACAACCTAAATGTAGCTATTGAAGGAACAGATCTGCAAGGTAAAACTATCGAAAATATTTTAATAAACCTAGACATGAACAATGCTGCGATTAGAAACAATGGCGGTGGTTTTTACAACCACAATTTGTTTTGGGCAGTAATGAGTCCGAATGGTGGTGGAGAACCAACTGGTGAGTTAGCTGCTGCTATTGATAGAGACTTTGGTTCGTTTGCTGATTTTAAAGCCCAGTTTAGCAAAGCTGCTGCAACCCGATTTGGTTCTGGTTGGGCTTGGCTATGTGTACATCCGGGTGGAAAGTTAGAGGTTTGTAGTACTGCTAACCAAGACAATCCATTAATGCCTGAAATCGGATGTACTGGCACTCCAATTTTAGGGTTAGATGTTTGGGAGCATGCCTATTATTTACATTTCCAAAACAGAAGACCAGATTACATTGAAGCCTTTTTTAATGTAATTAACTGGAATGAAGTTGCAAGAAGATTTGCTTTGGAAAAATAATTTTTTCTCGTTTTTAATACCTAATAAAAACTAAAAAGGTGGTATTTATATACCACCTTTTACAATATTAAAACCAACCACGTTTATTGACCTGATAGGTTTGGTAAAACTCTTCATCGGTTTTGGTTAGATATAAAATTCCTTCAATGAAAGGAATAATTCCAGCTATTCCACACGTTACTAAGCTTAATACAATTTGAATTACACCCTCAGTGGTATACCCTAAATAAAATTTATGAACTCCAATCCCTCCAAGTAATAATGCAAAAATTCCTGCTGCAATTTTTTTGTTATCTTGGATTGCGGGTTGGTTCCATGTTTCCTTTGGTTGGTTAACTTCCATACTATTATTGTTTGATTGGTTGTACCTCAAAAATATAACTTTTTGATTTTGTGCACAATGGTTTGTGCCAATTTTATGTTACTCTCATGAGACCAACCAGCAATATGAGGTGTTAATATGACATTTGGGTGATGTATCAATTGATGCAACAGCTCATTTGGTTGTTCAAAAATGGTTTCAAAAGAGGTTTTTTCAAACTCTAATACATCTAAACCTGCACCTTTAATTTTTCCGATATTTAAAGCATCTAACACATCTTGAGTTTGTATGCAAGCTCCCCTTGCAGTGTTAAGCAACCAAAATGCTTTGTTACATTCCTCAATAAATGTTTTGTTTATCAAATGCTTGGTTAGTTCAGTTAAAGGAACGTGTAAGGAAATGACATCGGCTTTTTGTTGTAATTCTTTCAAAGTTACTTGTTTGGCAAAAGCATCTTGTATACCTGATTGGATATCGTGAAAAATAACTTCCGTATCAAAACCAGATAATTTTTTTGCAAACTTTTTACCGGTATGTCCGTACCCAATAATTCCGATGGTTTTTCCTTCTATTTCTTCTCCTCTATTTTCTTCTCTAAGCCAAATGCCATTTTTAATTTCTTGGTGTCCTTTATGAATATGATTCATTAAGTTCAACAGCAAGCCCAAAGCATGTTCTCCTACCGCATTGCAATTGCTTTCGGGTGCAACTATTAAAGCTATGTTATTTTTCTTAGCAAATTCTTGGTCGATGTTTTCCAAACCAGCACCTACTCTGGCAATAAATTCTAATCTTTTGGCTTCTTTTAAAATAGTGGCATCTAAGGTAAATCTGCTTCTGATTACTATACCATGATAAGAAGCTATTTTTTGGATAACCTCCTCGTTGGTAGATTTGGTGTCTAATTCATTTTCAAAACCAAGTTGTTGCAATCCTTCCCACAATAAGGGATGGTTGGTATCTAAATGCAATACATTTTTTTGCAACATAAAGTTTTAATTATTTAAAATCCAAGGATAATTCTTGCAATAGTAAAGTAGATAAAAATACCAAAAATATCGTTGCTAGTGGTTATAAATGGTCCGGTTGCCAATGCTGGATCTATCCCATATTTGTTTAAAGTGATGGGAACAAAAGTGCCAATTAAAGAAGCAATAACAATCACTGTTACTAAAGATATGGCAACCGTAATTCCGATAATATACTCCACCCCAACTACAAAATGGCTACCTATTAAAAGCAGTAAGGCCAATAATAACCCGTTTAATAAACTTAATGAAACTTCCTTTATTAATCGTTGCCATAAAGTACCTCCTAAGGTGTTGTTTGCCAAACCTTGTACAATAATAGCACTCGATTGAACTCCTACATTTCCTGCCATTGCAGCAATTAATGGGGTAAAAAAGTACAATACTTTGTATTGGTCCATGGCACTTTGAAAACTACTAGAAACTTCCACCGCAATCAACCCACCAAACAAAGCCAACACCAACCATGGCAAACGCGCTCTGGTTAATTGAAAAATACTATCGTCTGCTTCTACATCTTGTGAAATACCTGCGGCCAACTGGTAATCTTTATCCGCTTCTTCTTTAATCACATCCACAATATCGTCAATAGTAACTCTACCTACTAATCTACCCAACTCATCCACCACTGGTATGGCTTCTAAGTCGTACTTTTGCATGATACGTGCCACTTCAACATCCTTGGTATCCACATTTACATAATCTACTCTAGGGATGTAAATATCTTTTATTGGCGTTTTGGTAGAAGTTGTCAATAAATCTTTCAACGATAATCTTCCTTTTAGTCGATTTTCGTCATCTACTACATAAATTGAGTGTACTCGAACCACATTTTCTGCTTGGGTTCGCATTTCTTTTACACAAGTAAGTACATTCCAATTTTCATTTACTTTTACCAACTCTTTTGCCATCAAACCACCCGCAGTATCCTCGTCATAACGCAATAACTCCACAATATCTTTGGCATGCTCCACGTCTTCCATTTCGGAGATTACCTGGTTTTTTCTTTCTACAGGGAGTTCGGCAATAATATCTGCAGCATCATCAGTAGAAAGCTCTACCAACTCTTCTGCAATTTCTTTTGGTGTAAGTCTTTTTAAGATTTTGTTCCGCGTTTCTTCTTCTAACTCCAAAAGAATTTCGGCAGTTTTATCGGAATCTAACAAGTTAAAGATAAAGCTTGCTTCATGGATTTCCAATTCCTCCATGATTTCGGCAATATCCGCATAATGGAACTCTTCAAAGAGTGTAATTAACTCTTTTTCATGGTTCTCGGCAATGAGTTTTTGGATTTGAGCAATTAACTCATGATTGATTTTGAACTCCATTATTCGCAATTTTGTGGGTTAGTTCCAAAAATTGTTCCACGGAAAGTTGTTCCGGACGGAGGTCAAAGATACTATCTTCTTTTAAAATATCGTTTAATTGAAAGGATTTTAAGCTATTTCGAAGAGTTTTTCTGCGTTGGTTGAAACTAGTTTTCACCACTTGAAAAAATAGTTTTTCATCTACATCCAAAGTATATTTTTCTTTTCGGGTAAGTTTGATAACACCCGATTTAACTTTTGGAGGCGGATTAAAACACTGTTCCCCCACCGTAAATAAATATTCGCAATGGTAAAATGCTTGGGTGAGCACCGATAAAATTCCGTAAGCTTTGCTGCCTTTTTTCTCACAAATTCGCTCTGCAACTTCTTTTTGAAACATTCCGGAAAACTCTGGAACCAATTGTCTGTTTTCAATGGCTTTAAAAACAATTTGTGTAGAAATATTGTACGGAAAATTGCCAATTATTGCAAATGGTTCACCTGAAAATAAAGGATGGAAATCTAGCTTTAAAAAGTCTTTGGGTATAATTTGATGGTGTAATGCAGGAAAATGCTGTTCTAGGTATGCAACAGATTCTTTGTCTATTTCTACTACTTTTACATGTTTGTTTTGCAATAATAAAAACTGGGTGAGCACCCCCATACCTGGACCAATTTCCAAAACATTTTTGGGAGAATTTGGGGTGATGGTATCTGCAATATTTTTAGCGACATCTAAATCGGTTAAAAAATGCTGCCCTAAATGTTTTTTGGGTGCTACTTTGTTCATGAAATTAGTTTTGTGGCAAAAAATCTTCCACCAATTGCAATTCGGTTCTAAATGCCACCATTTTATCTCCAAACTTTTTCAATCCTTCTTCTCTCAGCCTTGGAGCATCTATTAAATAATAACTTTCGAGTTTTTCTCTACTATCAGTTAAATACTGTACTGCATAGGTTACCCCTCCCATTTCTTCTTCAATCAAAACTTGAATAAGTCTGGCAGAAATAAACTTTCCGGTATTTAATACTTCTTGAATATGTTTGGTTTTCATCCAATGCAACCATTCATGGTGCATCGATTCTTCAATATTCACGGTAACGTTGTAAATAATCATGTTAATCAATTTTTGTCTCCCCTTATGGCTCTAAATCTCTTTTGAGCATCTATCAAATAAATACTATCCGGGTGTTGCATAATCACCTGCTCATAATAGCTTTGGGCTTTTATAGGGTTTTGCAATTCTTTGTAATAAATTTCTCCTAAAAAATAATACGCTTCGTCTCTGTAAACACTTTCAGGGAATTGCTGCAAAATTACTTCAAAATGCGATACCGCTTCTTGAAATTTCTTCTTTTCCATAAAAACGGTTCCCAAACGATAATGTACATCATCTAAAACTTCATCTTCTGCAAAATCCTGTATAATTTTTTGAAATGCTGCAATACTTTGGGTGTGCTTGTTTTGGTAGGCTAAAAAGTCGGCTTTGGCAAATTGCTTTAATGCCAGTTGCAAACTGTCAGAAGGATTGTTATCGCTTAACAATAAAAACATTTCCAATGCATCATTGGCAATAAGCTGCGAATGTGCTGATTTTAATACTTTAAACTGTTGTACAGCCCACTCAAAGTCTTGTTGGTAAAAACTTGTTTTTGCCATTTTAAGATTGGCTTCTTGGCCTAAAACATCACCTTTCATGTCTTCCTCCACCTGAGCATACTGCAATAATGCCATGGAGAATTTTTCTTCTAACAACAACACATCTGCCAAATCCATCTTAACCTCTGCTCGTTGTTTGTTGTTTAATCGAAAAGTTAAACATTGTTCCAATATTTCTTTGGCTTTTTTGGTGTTTTGTAATGAAAAAGCCTCAAAATTTGCTTGTAACTGCATTAAAGCCAAGGTTCGTTCATTTTGGCCAAACTGTTGGAATAACTCTTGAAATTGTTTTTGTATTTTCGGATAATCCTGAGTTTGGTTTAGTTCCATTTTTAAGTTCAATAAAAAATGATGACACTGCACAACCAACTCCGCATCTGTAGTGTTTTGTAAAATAAATTGGAAGATGGACTCCGCACTTGGATCCTCCTCTTTTGCTGCTATTTCAGCCAAGTCAACTATATTGTAAAAACTTTCTGGATTTCGCTTGTAAATAGCTTTTTCTTGCACAAATGCTTTGTCATACTGACGAGTTTGCACGTAATACCAACTCAAAAACTGGTTCCAAAAAATTTCTTGGCTTTTTTGTGTTTTTAAAATCAAATTTTTTCTGAGCAACGCATTAAAATCACTTTCGTTTTCATCATCCATAAATCGGGTGAATTGGTTTTGCACCATAGGTTGACTTTCAGGAAATTGAAAGGCTTCCTCTAAAAACTTTTCAATCATTAATTCCATATTACCCATTTGTCCGTGTAGCAAAGCCATTTGGTAATTAAACCTACCGGATGGCTCCGTTTGGAGTGCTAATTGGTAGGATTTTAAAGCATAATCTAATTCAACCTTTTTTTCAAACGATTGGGCTACTTGATACACATTGGTGTATTGTTTTTTTATTTGATCTAATGCTTGATCATAAAATTGCGATTTAAGACTTTCGTTTTGTTGTAATTTATAATTATACCCAATCTCTACATACATGAGTGGTAATTTGAATTTTTTAAAATAATCTTGCAATACTTCATTGGATTTATCCAACTGATTGAGTTGTTGGTAACACTCTACCACTTTTAGCATAAAATTGTTGTTGGTAGGCTGCGATTTGTACAAATCTTGATAAGCCAACAATGCTTTTTCAAATTCTCCTTTGTTTAGATACATCATGGCCAATTGCTCGTTTTGAGCGAATACCGAAAACGAAATAAAAAACAAAATGATACCTATCCAACGAGTCATAAAAGTGTGAATATTTGTACTAATGTAGGGTAAAATAATACGACCTACAAAGCTCGAGTTTAATTTTAACCGATTGTAAAGAAAAAAGTGCGAATCAACGCACTTTTCAGGATATAAAAAATTTACTTTTCTTTTTAATTAATGATATCAAACCCAGTATATGCTCTTAACACCTCTGGAATTACAATGCCTTCCGGAGTTTGGTAATTTTCGATAATACCAGCCAGTACACGTGGCAATGCCAACGAACTACCATTTAAAGTGTGCACCAATTGATTTTTCCCATTTTGATCTTTATATCGCAATTTTAAACGATTGGCTTGATAGGTTTCGAAATTAGAAACCGAACTAATTTCCAACCATCTGTTCTGAGCGGTAGAATATACTTCAAAATCATACGTTAATGCAGATGTAAAGCCCATATCTCCACCACACAAACGCAAAATTCGGAAAGGTAATTTTAATTCACGCATAATTTCTTTTACATGTTCTACCATTGCATCCAATGCTGCATAGGAATTTTCAGGTTTTTCAAATCGTACAATTTCTACCTTATCAAATTGATGTAAACGATTCAAACCTCTTACGTGTGCCCCATAAGAGCCTGCCTCTCTTCTAAAACATGGGGTATATCCAGTACACAAAATTGGCAATTCTGATTCTTGAAGTAACACATCTCTAAATAAATTAGTAACCGGAACTTCCGCAGTAGGAATCAAATACAAATCATCTACTCCAACATGGTACATTTGCCCTTCTTTGTCAGGTAATTGCCCTGTTCCAAAACCAGAAGCTTCGTTTACCAAATGAGGCACTTGGTATTCTTGATAACCAGCTTGGGTGTTTTTATCTAAAAAGTAAGCAATTAGGGCACGTTGTAATCTGGCACCTTTTCCTTTGTACACCGGAAAACCAGCTCCGGTAATTTTTACTCCTAATTCAAAATCGATGATGTCATATTTTTTAACCAACTCCCAATGTGGTTGTGCTTCTGCTCCTAATTGTGGTACTTCTCCTTCTTCGTGCACTACTTCGTTATCTTCAGCATCTTTTCCGTTAGGTACTATGGCAGCAGGAGTATTTGGAATTTTATATAACTCTTCGGCTAATTGCTCTTGTAAAGTATTTACTTGGTCTTGCAATTCTTTAGAAGTCGACTTAATTTCAGTAGTCCTATTTTTTAATGCTTCGGCTTCTTCTTTATTTCCGGATTTCATCAATTGCCCAATTTCTTTAGAAATTTTATTAGACTCTGCCAATAACTCCTCTAATTGGGTTTGTATTACTCTTTTGTTTTCATCTAAAGACAAAACCTTTTCTACCAAACTTTTGGCATCGATGTTTCTTTTAGATAAACGGGCAATGACTTCCTCTTTATTTTCGCGAATAACCGTTAATTGTAACATATGTTGTAAAAAATTTTAGCAAAAATACAGAATATTTTGGGCATCCCTATGTATTTTTTTCACATAATATACCAATTAAAAGTTGAATGCAAATGGCTGTATTTGAATACTTTCTGGTGCAATTTCTCATACATTAAAAATACTAAAGCTATTTAACATTCTAATTACATCCTATTTGCATTTTTTGACACCCTGGCTTTTTTCAAATCAAAGCGGATTTAGATAGTATTGTGGAAGCAAAAATGAAATCTGCCTCATCGGTAATGAATTTTCAGGAAAATTTAATTTTAAGAGAAATTTGGAGTAAGTTAGGACAACAAATAGAAACTTTTTACAAAAAATCTATTTATATTACTCATATCCCAACCGGTATTTGTTGGATAAAAATGTTAACTTCAGAAGGTTGGAAAACAGGGAAGTTGGTGAAGAAATAGACGCCATTTAAATAAAAAAAATAAAAAAAAAGCCCCATACTAGGTAGTACGGGGCTTTAGGTTTTTTAAACTAACACATTTCCTTGTTTGTCGAAGAAATGGTATTCTAAAAATTTGTAAGCATCTCTAGGTATAATTTTCACCCATTTCTTGTGTTTTAATAGCCATTTAGAACGCAAGGATGGAAAACCTTTGGTTAGGTAAGCTGCCACAAACGGATGGGCATTAAGTACTAATCGTTTGTGGTGTTTAAGCATTTCAACTTCCGAAGCTATTTTATCGATAATTTGTATCGGAGCTTCGATAATTTCATTGCCCATGTCCGGGTTAATTTCTTGAATATCAATATTTACTTCCGGACGAACCCTTTGTCTGGTAATTTGAATTAAACCAAACTTACTGGGTGGTAATATTTTGTGTTTTGCTTTGTCATCGCTCATTTCCTGACGTAAATGATCGTATAAGGTTTTGCGATGTTCCGGGTCTTGCATGTCAATAAAATCTACCACAATAATTCCTCCCATATCACGTAATCGCAACTGGCGAGCAACTTCTGTTGCTGCAATCAAGTTAACTTCTAAAGCAGTGTCTTCCTGGTTAAAAGCTTTGTTAGAGCGGTTTCCGCTGTTTACATCAATTACGTGTAACGCTTCGGTGTGTTCTATAATCAAATAGGCACCTTTGCTCATACTGACGGTTTTTCCGAACGAAGTTTTAATTTGTCGTTCGATGTGGTATTTTTCAAATAATGGCAAGTCCTTTTGGTGGTAAAGCTTTACAATATTCTCTTTTTCAGGAGCAATTTCAGCAATATACTCCTTGGTGTCTTGGTACAACTCTTCATCATCTACCATGATAGAAGTAAAAGTATCGTTAAATAAATCTCTGATTAAAGAGGACGATTTTTTAATTTCTCCTAATACTTTGGAAGGATGATGAGCAGTTGGTAATTTCTTACACATTGCAATCCATCTGTCATACAGTTGTTGCAAATCTTTTTCTAGTTCGGCTACTTTTTTGCCTTCGGCTACTGTTCGCACAATAACCCCGAATCCTTTTGGCTTAACGGATTGTAACAATTTTTTTAATCGGTCTTTTTCTTCTTTCGATTTTACTTTTTGCGAAATCGAAATTCTGTCAGAAAAAGGTACTAAAACCACATAT
>CAZAHJ010000049.1:5652-15162 GCA_964485115.1 uncultured Flavobacterium sp. | reverse complement strand
AGTATGTCACCGCCTTCTTCAACCCTTCATCAATCGATGAAGGGTTTTTTGTTTTTTACTATTAAAAAAAATTGGCATGATAAATGCTAACATAATAAAATAAAATTTACACTTATGAAAGCAAAAATCTACTTAATGTTAGGAATTTTTATATTCTTTTTTATTGGTTGTACTAAAGAAACTATTGTGGAAAACGATGCACCACAAATTGAAGTTTTTGAAGTGGTGACAAATTTTAACGCAACTAATAACTTTTCAAGACTTGTGCCATTTAATCCACCATTATTTACCTCTGATATTGTTTTGGTTTACATTCAATGGGACCAGTTTAATGGAAGCCCAGTTTGGCGATTGGTACCTCAAACCGTGCAATTACCAATGGGAGATATTCAATATAATTTTGATTATACACGTTTTGATGCAAATATTTTTATGTCATCAGCCGATATCAATTTAAATTCTTTAGGTGCTGAGTGGACCAATAATCAGAGATTTAGAATTGTAATTTTACCTGGATTTTTTGTACAACAAATGCGATTAGATTATTCAAATTATAACAATGTTATTTCTAAATTAAACTCTAATTTTGATGTGAAAATTAAAAACCTAAATTAGGTGGAGTATTTATTATTGCTATTGGGTATTGTTGTTTTGATAAAAGGAGGTGATTGGTTACTCAATTCTTCTGTAAACTTTTCTCTTAAATTAAATATTCCAAAAATAATTGTAGGATTAACGGTTGTTTCATTTGCAACATCAGCACCGGAATTAATGGTTTCGGTGCTTTCTGCTTTTAATGGCTCTTCTGATTTAGCTGTTGGAAATGTAATTGGGTCTAACATTGCTAATATAGCTTTAATTCTTCCAGTTGTATTATTGTTTTCAAAAATTTCATTAAACAAATCTTTTTTTCAAAAGGATTATGCAATTCTTTTATTTTCCACATGTTTATTTTTCCTACTAAGTTTTTATGATCATAATTTAAGTTCAATAGATGGGATTATCTTTATTTTGATATTGATCATTTATGTAGCTTATTTAATTAAGTCAGCTCAATCTGATACTTTTGATGACACAGGTGCTGAATTTGTAAATGTTTCTTGGGTGAAAATTATTCTGACCTTATTGCTTGGTATTATAGCTTTGTATTTTGGTTCCGAACTTTTGGTGAGTAATGCCGTTATTATAGCCAAGAAATTAGGAGTTTCTGAAAAAGTAATAGGGGTTACCATTGTAGCCATAGGAACAAGTTTGCCGGAATTAGTAGCTTCATTGGTTGCGATTAAAAAGAAGGAAAATGCGATTTCTTTTGGAAACATCATAGGTTCAAATATTTTTAATATTTTATGTGTACTAGGATTGACTTCTATAATCCATCCAATTGATATTGCACCAAGTTTTATACTATTTGATTTTTGGTGGATGCTATTAATTGTACTCCTTATTCCAGTATTTTCCTTTATACCTCTAAAAGGAAATATAGATTATAAATTCGGCATAGTTTTGTTACTTGTATATATGGGGTATCTGTATCTTTTAATTTAGTTTTTTGATAATTTACTATAAAAATTTAAGGGATAAATCTATTAAAATATATTTTTTTTATAATTTTGCCCTAGTTTTAACAGGGTAAATTTGTAAAATATGTCAAAAGTAAGATTTTCAGCTTTAGATAAAGCACTTTCAAGAGAAGTTATTAAAGTAGATGAATTAGGTAAAAAATCAGAAATTTTTGCAACGAATGTCTTTAATGACAAAGCAATGCGAAAATACTTAACCTCTGATGCCTATAAGGCAGTGCAAGATGCTATTCATAGCGGCACAAAAATAGACCGAAAAATGGCGGACTATGTTGCAAATGGGATGAAAGAATGGGCTATGAGCAAAGGTGTAACTCATTATACTCACTGGTTTCAACCCCTAACAGGTTCCACTGCTGAAAAACACGATGCTTTTTTTGAAACTTTTTTTGATGGTTCAGATCCTGTTGAAAAATTTGGAGGCAGTCAATTAGCTCAACAAGAACCAGATGCTTCTAGTTTTCCTAATGGAGGTATCAGAAATACTTTTGAAGCAAGAGGATACACCGCATGGGATCCAACATCACCAGCTTTTATTTATGGAACAACGCTTTGTATTCCTACTGTGTTTGTTTCGTATACCGGAGAAGCATTAGATTACAAAACCCCTTTGTTAAGAGCTTTGCATTCTATTGATGATGCAGCTACTTCAGTGGCAAAATATTTTGATAAAAATGTTACCAAAGTAACTCCAACTTTGGGTTGGGAACAAGAATATTTTTTAATTGACAGATCATTAGCCAAATCAAGACCTGATCTTATTTTAACAGGAAGAACTTTATTAGGACATTCTTCTGCAAAAGGACAGCAATTAGAAGATCATTATTTTGGTTCAATTCCAACCAGAGTTTTAAACTACATGCGTGATTTGGAAAACGAGTGTATGCTATTAGGAATTCCGGTAAAAACTCGTCATAACGAAGTAGCACCAAGTCAATTTGAATTGGCTCCTATATTTGAGGAAATTAACTTAGCAGTAGATCACAATTCTTTGTTGATGGATGTGATGCAAAAAGTTGCGGAACGTCATCATTTTAAAGTGTTATTTCATGAAAAGCCATTCAAAGGTGTAAATGGTTCAGGGAAACATAACAATTGGTCATTGGCAACAAATACCGGAATCAATTTGTTGAGTCCAGGTAAAACTCCAATGAGTAATTTGCAATTTTTGACGTTCTTTATTAACACGATTAAAGCTGTTCAAAACCACGAAGCATTGCTAAGAGCCTCTATTGCATCTGCAAGCAACGACCATCGTTTAGGTGCAAATGAAGCTCCTCCTGCAATTATTTCTATTTTTATTGGTGAACAGTTAACCAAAGTTTTGGAGGAATTAGAAGGAGTTTCAAAAGGAAAATTATCTCCAGAAGAAAAAACAGATTTAAAATTAAATGTGGTTGGTAAATTACCTGATGTATTGCTAGACAATACGGATAGAAACAGAACTTCTCCTTTTGCATTTACCGGAAATAAATTTGAATTTAGAGCAGTTGGAAGTAATGCAAATTGTGCAAATGCCATGACAACTTTAAATGCTATTGTTGCCCAACAACTATTTGCATTTAAAAAAGAGGTGGACGGATTGATTGAAAATAATGGTTTGAAAAAAGACGAGGCAATTTTTAATGTTCTACGTGAATATATCAAACAAACCAAGAAAATTTTGTTTGAAGGAGATGGTTATAGCGAAGAATGGGAAAAAGAAGCAGAAAAAAGAGGCTTGAGTAACTTTAAAACTACTCCTGATGCTCTAAAAGCTAAAGTTTCTGTAAATTCAGTGGCATTGTTTGAAAGTTTAGGTATCATGAATCATGTTGAAATTGAAGCTAGATATGAAATTGAATTAGAAGAATATACAAAAAAAATTCAAATTGAAGGAAGGGTTTTGGGGGATATTGCCCGTAATCACGTAATTCCAACCGCCATTAAATACCAAAATACATTGATTGAAAATGTAAAAGGTTTGAAAGATATTTTTGGATCAGATTATGCTAAATTGGCTTCAGAGCAAATCAATTTAATCAAAGAGATTTCTCACCATATCGAAGCTATCAATAGCAAAATTGATGCAATGACGGAAGAACGTAAAAAGGCAAATGCTTTAGGTTCAGCAGAACAAATGGCACAAGCATATTGCAATTTGGTGAAGCCATATTTCGAAGAAATTCGTTATCATGCAGACAAACTAGAGTTGTTAATTGATGACGAAATGTGGACATTAACCAAATACAGAGAATTGTTATTTATTAAATAGATTTTAGTTAAGTTTGTAGAGAAAGTCATCCAATTTTATGGATGGCTTTTTTTATGGTATTATTTGTGTACTTTTATGCTTGTATTTTAAAAGTATGATAAGAATTCTAATTCTATTTTATTTAATTTCATGTTCTGCTTCTGCACAAGAACAATTTTCCGTTTTTTTTGATTCTAATCAGTTTAACTTATCTAACATTGAAAAGGCGAAACTTTTCCATTGGGTACAAAGCCATCAAAAAGACAAAGTAGTTGCGATGGAAGGCTTTACAGATGAAGATGGAAGTTTTGGTTATAACGATACACTTTCAAAAAAAAGGGTGCAATCAGTATGGAATGAAATCAAAGATATAATTCAAATTAGAGAAGATTTTAAAACCAGAAGTTTTGGAAAATTGCATCAACAAGATACCGAAAAAAGTAAAAATCGAAGAGTTACTATTACATATATATTGGAAAAAGACTTTGGAAGAGAAAACGAAATTTTAGGAATTATTCCTAAAGTTAAAGAAAAAGTAACCCCTAAATTTCCGGATGCATTAGCAATTAAGGAAATGGATGGTTCGGAAACTGTTTTAGAGTTTGATATTGCTTTTATGCAAAAAGTTAGTATAGCCAAACAAGGCGAAACTTTTTTATTAGAACCATTAAATTTTCATTGGAATACTTTTGCAATTACCAAAGAGTCTCGACCAAAGTTGTATGAGTTATTATTTGTAATGAAACAAAATCCAAATTTAAAAATCAAAGTCATAGGACACATGTGTTGCAACGCTTCAGCCAAAACGTTTCAATTATCAAAAGACAGAGCAAAAGCAGTGAAACAATTTTTAATTGCAAATGGAATTAAAGAAGAAAGAGTAACTTTTGAAGGTAAAGGAATTCAAGAACCTTTATTTGCAATACCAGAGACAAATGAAACACAAAGATCTTCAAATAGAAGAGTTGAAATTTTTATAGTTGAAAATCCATAATTTTAATTTGTTTAAAACCGAGCATATGAATTTAAAGAGTTATTGGTTATTCGGATGTTTTATTACTTGGAGTCTTTTTGCCCAAGTACAAGCACCATATCAGTTTTTACCTCATTATGGCAAACACGTTTCTTATTACCATCAGGTAGAAGATTATTTTCAGCATTTGGTTAAAAATTCTAACCAAATTCAACATCAAGTGTACGGAAAGACCTACCAAGAACGAAATTTGAATGTATATTTTATTTCTTCAGAAGAGAATTTAAAAAATATTGAAACTATTCGTAAACAACATTTAACCAATATAGGGTTGTTACCTGGTAGCAAAACCAAGCAAGACAAAGCAATTGTTTGGTTAAGTTTTAATGTTCATGGCAACGAAATTGGTTCTATTGAAAGTGCTTTAAGCGTGGCTTATGAATTGGTGAATCCAAATAATATTGAAACTAAAAAGTGGTTGCAAGATGTTATTGTGATTTTAGATCCCTGTTTGAATCCGGATGGTTTTGCAAGATATTCACATTGGCTGCGTGATATCACGGGTACGCAATTACATGCTGGAGTAACCGATAGAGAACACATGGAGCCTTGGCCTGGAGGAAGACAAAATCATTATGTAAATGACTTGAACAGAGATTGGGCTTGGCAAACCCAAAAAGAGTCGCAACTCAGAATTGCACTATACCAACAATGGATGCCTATGGTACATGCGGATGTGCATGAAATGGGCTACAACGAACCATATTTTTTTCCTCCTGCTGCAGAACCATTTCATGAGCAAATTACTGCTTATCAGCGAAAGTTTCACCAAAAAATTGGGGAGTTAACTTCTAAAAAGTTTGACGAAAAGGGTTGGTTATATTATTCTGGAGAGCGATTTGATTTGTTTTATCCTAGTTATGGAGATACGTATCCATCTTACAATGGAGCAATTGGGATGACTTATGAGCAGGGAGGAATTGGTGCCGGACGAGCTGTTAGACAAAATAATGGTCAGATTTTAACCATTCAAGATAGGTTAGAGCATCACACCAAAGCAATTTTGGCAGCTGTGGAATTGTCATACTTGGAAAGAAATAATTTGATTCAAGAATTTCACCAGTATTTTATAAAGTCTAGATCGCAACCATTAGGAAATTTCAAATCGTATGTGGTAAAAAATAGTCCGAAAGTAGAAGGATTATTACAATTGTTACAGAAAAATAAAATTGAGTATCAAGTAGCCGATCAAAATGTAAGTCTGAAAGGATGGCATTACCAAACTGGCAAAGAAGCCAATTTTCAATTGCAGCCAAATGATGTGGTTATTTCAGTAGATCAACCAAGAGCTGTATTAACTCAGGTTTTAATGGAACCTAACCACAAATTAACCGATAGCTTGTCTTACGACATCACTGCTTGGGCTTTGCCTTTTGCTTATGGGGTTGAGACTTATGGCGTAAAATCTTTTTTGAAAATAGCTGGCAAGGGTGACACTGTTTTAGAGAAAACCATCAAACCAGTAAAATTTTATGCAGTTGCGATTCCATGGAATAATGTAGCCTCAGCAAAAATTTTAGGCGCTTTACATCAAAAGCAAATCAAAGTGAGATGCTTACAAAAAAGCATCAATTTTGATGGTATGACACTTGAAAAGGGAACTTTAATAGTTACCAAAGCAGACAATCTATCTGTAGAAAGTTTAGAGTTGTTGGTACAAGAAATAACAAAAGATAAATTAGATGTGGTATATCTTCAAACAGGATTTGGTGGCAAAGGTGGAGATATTGGGGGAGAATTGTATCCGTTTTTAGCATCTCCTAAAATATTATTAATAGGAGGATTAGGGGTAATTAATGTTGATTTTGGTCAAATTTGGCATTTTTTAGATGAAAGGGTTTTCTATCCTCATAGCAAAGTGGAGTTGGCATATTTTAATCGAATTAATTTTCAAGATTTTAATACCGTTATTTTAACCGAAGGCTGGTATAATTTGTCAGATAGCCAAAGAAAGAATTTAGATGATTTTGTGCAAAAAGGAGGTAAAATAATTGCGATTGGTTCTGCTTTGAGATTGTTTGAAGATAGAGAAGGATATCGTTTGACTAAGTTTGCTGAGGAAGAAACTGCAAACCAACAAAGTAAAAAACAAAAAGAAAGAGAATTAAATAGCAGATTTGACGAATATGACTCACAAGAACGCAGATCTATTTCCAATGAAGTAACTGGAGCAATTGTAGAAAACGTAGTAGACGATAGCCATCCATTAGGATTTGGTTTAGGCAAACAATATTTTAGTTTAAAAACTTCTAATCAAAGCTTTCAATTGCTTAAAGGAGCACAAAACGTAATATATGTTCCAAAAAAATACCAAAGTCATGGTTTTATTGGTGCTGAAATTAAGTCGAAATTAACCGAAAACTTTACCATTGCAGTTGATGAAATTGGCAGAGGAAAAGTGGTGTATATGGTAGATAATCCCATGTTTAGAGGCTTTTGGGAAAATGGTAATCTTTTGTTTGCAAATGCTATTTTTATGGGCTTTTAATGTTTTTATTTCTTATATTTTGATAAAAAAATGCCACTTTGTCAGTGGTGTTTTTGTTTTTAGTCATTTTTAATGTCATTTTTTACCAAGAAAGTTAATGGCATAATCCTTGACTTAATCGGATAAAATTTGCATTAAAATAAAATTAAATATCATGGGTAAAATTATTGGAATCGACTTAGGAACTACCAACTCTTGTGTTTCTGTAATGGAAGGTGGAGAACCGGTAGTAATTGCAAATGCAGAGGGTAAAAGAACTACACCATCTGTTATTGCATTTGTAGAAGGAGGCGAAATTAAAGTTGGAGATCCTGCTAAAAGACAAGCGGTAACCAATCCAACCAAAACCATAGCTTCTATCAAAAGATTTATGGGGAATAAATTCTCCGAAAGTCAAAAAGAAACTGCAAACGTTGCGTATAAAGTGGTAAAAGGAGATAACGATACTCCTAGAGTAGATATTGATGGTCGTTTATATACACCACAAGAATTGTCTGCGATGACTTTGCAAAAAATGAAAAAAACTGCAGAAGATTATCTAGGTACTTCTGTAACAGAAGCGGTTATTACCGTTCCAGCTTACTTTAATGATGCACAACGTCAGGCTACCAAAGAAGCGGGTGAAATTGCTGGTTTAAAAGTAATGCGTATCATCAACGAGCCAACAGCTGCTGCTTTGGCTTATGGTTTGGATAAAGCCGGAAAAGACCAAAAAATTGCAGTCTACGATTTAGGTGGAGGTACTTTTGATATTTCTATTCTTGAATTGGGAGATGGCGTATTTGAAGTATTGTCAACCAACGGAGATACCCATTTAGGAGGTGACGATTTTGACCAAGTTATTATCGATTGGTTGGCTAACGAATTCCAATCAGAAGAAGGGGTGGATTTAAAAGCAGATCCAATGGCTTTACAAAGATTGAAAGAAGCTGCAGAAAAAGCAAAGATCGAATTGTCCTCTTCCGCACAAACTGAAATCAATTTGCCATACATTACTGCAACTGCATCTGGGCCAAAACACTTGGTAAAAACTTTAACCAGACCAAAATTTGAGCAGTTGTCAGATGATTTGGTTCGTCGTTCAATGATTCCTTGTGAAAAAGCTTTGAAAGATGCAGGATTATCTAAATCTGATATTGACGAAGTAATTTTAGTTGGTGGATCTACCAGAATCCCAAGAATTCAGGAAGAAGTTGAGAAATTCTTCGGTAAAAAACCATCCAAAGGAGTTAATCCGGATGAAGTAGTTGCGATTGGTGCAGCAATTCAAGGCGGTGTATTAACCGGAGATGTGAAAGATGTATTGTTGTTAGATGTAACTCCACTTTCTTTAGGTATTGAAACTATGGGTGGTGTAATGACCAAATTAATTGATGCCAATACGACTATTCCAACCAAAAAGTCGCAAGTTTTCTCTACAGCTGCTGACAACCAACCTTCAGTTGAGATTCACGTATTGCAAGGTGAAAGACCAATGGCTAACGACAATAAAACTATTGGACGTTTTCACTTGGATGGTATTCCACCTGCACCAAGAGGAGTTCCTCAAATTGAAGTAACTTTTGATATTGATGCCAATGGTATCATCAAAGTATCTGCTACTGATAAAGGAACCGGAAAATCACACGACATCAGAATTGAAGCTTCTTCCGGGTTAACACAAGAAGAAATTGATAGAATGAAACGTGAAGCAGAAGCAAATGCAGAAGCTGATAAAGCGGCAAAAGAGAAAGTAGATAAAATCAATGAGGCTGACAGTATGATTTTTCAAACTGAAAAACAATTACAAGAGTTTGGAGATAAGTTATCTGATAACAACAAAGTTGCTATTAATGCTGCTTTAGAAGAGTTAAAAAAAGCTTATGAAACCAAAGAAGTTTCTACAATTCAACCAGCTTTAGATAAAATAAATGAAGCTTGGAAAAATGCTTCAGAAGAATTGTATAAGGCACAATCAGAAGGTGCTTCTAATTCTAGTCAATCATCCGGAGAAGCTGCACAAGGAGATCCTGTTCAAGATGTTGATTTTGAAGAAGTAAAGTGATGTTTAATGTTATTTGAATATAAAAAGCTCCAATTTTTTTGGAGCTTTTTTTAATCTCAAACTAATGACGATTCTTAAAGCGTTACATTTCCTATAATTTAATCACAAAAATTACAAAAATATAAATTTACT
>CAZAHJ010000049.1:0-5642 GCA_964485115.1 uncultured Flavobacterium sp. | reverse complement strand
TAACACTTTATTTTTCGACAGTATTTTTTTACCTTTTTGAAATGTTAAATCTATTCTTCCCAAGTAAATTCCATATGCTCCTACCTGATTTATCATAACTTCTTGGTCTAATTTATTTTTTTGAATAAAAGGTTTTTCTAAAAATGTATGGGTGTGTCCCCCTATAATTATTTCAATGCCATCTGTTAATTTAGCTAGTTTTTTATCAGAAATTTTGGTTGGTTCATTTCTGTAATCAAAGCCTAAATGCGACAAGCAAATTACGGCATCACATTGGTGTTTTTCTTTTAATAAACGAACCATATCAGTTGAAATTTCTACAGGGTCTAAATATTTGGTTTCTAAATACATTCTTTTATCAACCAAACCTTTTAATTCAATACCTAAACCAAACACGCCAATTTTTATTCCAGCGATTTGGTATACTTTATATGGCTTAATTCTTCCTTCTAAAATGGTATTGGAAAAGTCGTAATTAGCACTTAATAAATCAAATTTAGCAAATTCTAGTGGTTTCAATATTCCTGTTAGGCCATTATCAAATTCATGATTACCGATGGTGGTGGCATGATATCCCATTTGGCTCATCAGTTTCCATTCTAATTCGCCTTCAAAATAGTTAAAGTAAGGGGTGCCCTGAAAACTATCTCCAGCATCAAGTAATAAAACATTCGGATTTTCAGCTTTAATTTGTTGGATCAATTGAGCTCTTTTGGCCACTCCTCCCATGTTGGCATTTCTAGGATGATCACTTGAGAATGGTTCAATGTGGCTATGCACATCGTTGGTGTGTAAAATGGTAATTTTTATTTCGTTTTCTGTAAACAGATCTAATGGATTGTTAGCTGCTAAAGCAGAAGTTAATACAGTGTTTTGGATAAAATTTCTACGGTTCATGAGTGTAAATTATTGTAATCGAACTTCTTTGGAAAAACTTACGGTGCTAACTTGCTTAAAATAATCGATGAGAATATTTCTCAATTTATATTCTAAGTCAAAAGTGCCTTCATTTTTTAAAAAAAAGATCATGTTATCGCCACCATTGGCTGTGTAATCAGAAGTAGCAATGTAATAGATTTTATTTGGATTCAAAACTTCATTATTGATTAAAATTTCAATAAAGTCACCGTTTTTTATTGCTTTTACACCACTTAGAGGGTGTGGCTTTTTTTCTAAATAAATCATTTCTACCAGTTCTTTTACTTGGGTTCCTTTTAAAGCAACTACTATCAAACTATTTTCAAAAGGCATGATTTCAAACGCATGTTTGGTTTGTATTTTTCCTGAAGGTAAAATTGCTCTTATACCACCATGGTTAAGTAAACATGCATCTAAGTTTAATTGGTGCTTTTTTTGGAGCCATTTTTTGGCAGCATCATATACCACATCACTCATCCAATTTCCCATTTCTGTTTGGTAAGGATTGATTAATTTACTTTTATCTAAAGTAGTTGGATTATAACATAATATTTCATTCATTTCAGCATCTAATTTGTTTTTATAGGACTGAATAAAAGCTGCTACTTTCGGTTCTTCTTTCAAATTTTCGTCAACTGAAATTCTTTTTCCTTGAATAGTGGACAAATGGTTTTGGGTTTTGCATGCCACCAAACCAAAAGTTAGTGTTATAATTACCAAAAAAATTTGGTAGGTATTACTAATGTTTTTTAGATTTACCATGAACTAATTATTTTCAAACATTTAAAACCCTAAAAGTATTGTATTTTGGAACTACTCAAAAATTTTTTTATTCAAAGAATTGTTAAGAAAAAGAATACTCCATTACTTTCGGTAAATCAGGATACAATTCGTACGATAGGTTTGGTGATTGATATTCAAGAAAAAGACAGAACGGAGGAAATTATTAAGGAATTGGTAGCGTGTGGTTTTAAAAAAAATCAGATTTATTTACTACAATATACCAAGAGAAAGAAAAAAGGACAAAAAGAAATAAATCATTTGTTATCTTTAAAAGAGGTTTCTTGGAAAGGGGAAATAGTACATACCTTTACCAATAAATTTATACAAACTCCGTTTGATTTATTAATCAATTACTATGATTTGGAAAAAATGCCATTGTTGTTGGTAACCTTGTTTTCCAAAGCAAATTTTAAGGTTGGATTTGCAAGTGTAGGTAAAGAGATTAATCATTTATCTGTAGATACCAAACCTGAAAAAGTTCATACATTTGTAGAAGAATTAGTTAAATATTTAAACATTTTAAACAAGTTATAATGCAAGCATTTATTGGAACCGGAGTGGCATTGGTTACCCCTTTCAAAAGAGATTTTTCAGTAGATATTAAAGCACTTCAAAATATTGTAAATTATGTGATTGATGGTGGTGTGGAGTATATAGTAGTTTTAGGAACCACCGCAGAATCGGCTACCTTATCCAAATCCGAAAAAGAATTGGTAATAGATACCATAGTGCAAACCAATCAAAATAGAGTTCCATTGGTTTTGGGTGTGGGAGGAAACAATACTTCAGAAGTTGTAAACGAATTAAAAACAAGGGATTTTTCTAGTTTTTCCGCAATTTTATCCGTTTCTCCATATTATAATAAGCCTACTCAAAAAGGAATTTATGAGCATTTTAAAGCCATTGCTCAAGCTAGTCCAATTCCTGTAATATTATACAATGTGCCGGGTAGAACAGCCAGTAATATATTGCCAGCAACGGTGATTCAATTAGCAAAAGATTTTTCGAATATCATTGGCATTAAAGAAGCAGCAGGAGATATGGTTCAGGCAATGAAATTAATCCAACACAAACCAAAAGGCTTTTTAGTAATATCCGGAGACGATATGATTACTTTGCCAATGGTTTTGGCTGGGGGAGCAGGAGTGATTTCGGTGATTGGTGAAGGTTTTCCTAAACAATTTTCTGAAATGGTTCGCTTAGGTTTGCAAAGAAAAGTAAATGAAGCTTTCGAAATACACTACCAATTGGCTGATGCCATCGATATGATTTTTGAACAAGGAAACCCAGCAGGAATTAAAGAAGTGTTTTTCCATTTAGGCTTGTCAACCAATACACTTCGCTTGCCATTAGTTTCAGTAGATGAAAATTTGAGCAATCGACTAAAGACATTTATTCAACAATTAAAATAAAAAGCTATGTTATCAAAAAAAGTTCAAGATGCGTTAAACTCGCAAATTAAAAAAGAAGGAGATTCTTCACAAGTGTATTTGGCAATGGCCTCTTGGGCAGAAGTACAAGGGTATGATGGTATTGCTACTTTTATGTTTAACCAATCGGATGAAGAAAGAATGCACATGTTAAAGCTAATAAAGTATGTAAACCAAAGAGGAGGAGAAGCTACGATTCCGGATGTAAACAAACCTGTTTTAGATTTAACTAATCATAAATCGTTGTTCAAACAATTGTTGGAGCATGAAATTCATATTTCGCAAAGTATCAATGAATTGGTTGGGATTACCATGGATGAAAGAGATTTTGCTACCCAAAACTTTTTGCAGTGGTATGTGGCAGAACAGATTGAAGAAGAAGCCAATGCACGTTACATATTGGATAAAATCAACTTGATTGGTGACGATAAAGGAGGGTTGTATTTATTTGATAATGAAATGAAAAACTTTGTAAGTCCTGTACAACCAGACCCAAATGTTTAACGCATTTCGTTTTGTTATCTAAATTCTAAATCTTATTTTTGCGGGCTGATATATTGATATATAGCCAGATAATCATTTATTTTCCTTTAAGGAGCTCATTTTCATGAAGATAAAAACTTTAGTATTGCTTATTTTAATGGTTTTAGCCAGTTGTTCTCCGTTTCAAAAAGCAATGAAATCAGAAGACAATGCATTAAAATATCAAGTTGCGGATACTTTATTTCAAAAAGGTAAATACGACAAAGCTATTCGTTTGTTTGAACAATTGGTGCCATCATACAAGGGTAAGCCACAAGCAGAGCGAATGTTTTTCCAATATGCAGAATCCTTATTCAAAACCAAACAATATGCAATTGCTGCATATGAATACGAAAGATTTTATGCCAATTACCCCAAAAGCGAAAAAGCAGAGGAAAGCTTGTATAAAAGTGGCTTATGCTATTCCAAATTATCTCCTGTTTATTCATTAGACCAAGTAGATACTTACAAGGCAATTGATAAAATGCAAATCTTTATTGATAAATATCCTGATTCCCCTTTTATTGCAGAAGCCAATAAAATTGCACAGAGCTTGCAAAGTAAAATCGAGAAAAAGTTTTACCTAAATGCCAAGCAGTATCATTTGATTTACGACTATAAATCTGCTGTAGTTGCACTAGATAATTTTATTCAAGATTTTCCTGGTACTTCTTATAAAGAAGATGCATATTATTACAAATTAGATGCTAGTTTTCAGGTAGCAATCAATAGCTTTGAAACCAAAATGAAACCACGTTTGCTTGAAACGATGGAAATTTATGAGAAAATAATTAAATTATATCCAAACTCAAAGTACTTGGATAAAATGAATAAAATAAAATCTGAAATTCAAGAAAAATTAGAAAATTTAGCTAAATAAACACCCATGGATTTAAAGAAAACGAAAGCTCCGGTAAACACTGTTACTTATGACAAAACTCAAATAGAATCTCCAACCGGAAATATTTATGAGGCTATTACTATCATTGCCAAAAGAGCAAATCAAATTAATTCTGAAATAAAGAAAGAATTGATTGATAAATTAGAAGAATTTGCGACCTACAACGATAGTTTAGAAGAAATCTTTGAAAACAAAGAACAAATTGAAGTTTCTAAGTTTTATGAAAGACTGCCAAAACCTCACGCTTTAGCAGTGCAAGAGTGGTTAGAGGATAAAGTATACTACAGAGACGCATCTAAATAATATATTAGGATGTCCATTTTACATGGAAAAAAAATTCTTTTAGGTGTAACTGGAGGAATTGCAGCTTACAAAACTGCACATTTGGTTCGTTTGTTTGTTAAAGCTGGAGCGGAAGTTCAGGTTTTAATGACTGCATCTGCAAAAGATTTTATTACCCCTCTTACTTTGGCCACTCTTTCCAAAAGAGAGGTTTTTAGTGAGCTAATTAATACAGAAACTGAAAATCCCACATGGAACAATCACGTTGATTTTTCCTTGTGGGCTGATTTTTTTATGCTAGCACCAGCTACAGCCAATACTTTGGCAAAAATGGCCAATGGGGTTTGTGATAATTTGGTGTTGGCAACTTTTTTGTCTTGTAAATGTCCGGTTTATGTTGCTCCTGCCATGGATTTGGATATGTACCAACATCCAACCACCAAAAGTAATTTGGATAAGTTACAACAAAATGGCACTAACATAATTCCAGCAGAGTCAGGGGAATTGGCAAGTGGTTTGCAAGGAGAAGGAAGAATGGCTGAGCCTGAAAATATTGTTTTGTTTTTAGAAAATCATCTACAAAAACAATCCCCATTATTTGGAAAGAAGGTTTTAATTACTGCTGGTTCAACATATGAAGCTATAGATCCTGTTCGATTTATAGGAAACCATGCCTCTGGTTTAATGGGCTATCAGTTGGCTGTACAAGCAGCATCATTAGGAGCCGAGGTTATTTTGGTAAGCGGTCCTTCTCATTTAAATGTTCAAAATCCGCTCATACAAAAAATAAATGTTGTTTCGGCAGC
>CAZAHJ010000048.1:0-15459 GCA_964485115.1 uncultured Flavobacterium sp. | reverse complement strand
CATTTTCAAACAAAACCAAAGTATCCGAAGTAATTAAAATTTGATGGTCTTGCAAGTGGGTAAAAGCCTTTGCTTTTTGTAATGCAATGTACTCTGTAATTTCTTTTCCTTTTAAATGATTCGGAAAACTTTCGTCTGTGGGAATGACTTCTACACGAAACTGAATTTGCATTTCTTGCAAAAAAGCTTGTCTTCTGGGTGAAGCACTGGCTAAGATGATTTCGTATTGGTTTAAAAAACTATTCCACATTATGCATAACTTGATAGTTCACAATTGCCACAGAAAGTATGCCAAAAAGCAAAATGAATTTATAAACTGTTGACATTTTATGGTACTCTTTACTAGTATTGTATTTCCAAAGATGAAGGATACTCCATAAAATTGGTGCTACTACCGTTAAGTATAAGTAAAACGTACTAATATAATGTCCGTTGAACAAAAGTTTGGAATGAATGTATTGCAATACTATGATGGTTAAAATTGTCATCAACACCATCAACACCATTTTGGTTTTTTTTACTCCTATCCAAATTGGCATGCTTTTCAATCCGAAAGTTGCATCAAATGGATGGTCTTCCAAATCTTTGATAATTTCTCTAATCCAAGTAGTAATGAATGCAAAAATGGCATAATCAAATAGTACCAACATGGCTACTGCATGCTTTGGCTTAAAATAATCTGGCACCAACGGAAGTAAGTCGAACAATAAAATGGAACTGACTCCTAAAAATACCATTAATGCAACCAACAAGTTGCCAAAAAAATACCAACCTTTTACATAAGTTGCATACAAATAACTCAAACTTGACAGCAACACAAAGTAAATCCCAAAGGCGGGTTTGTTTACTTCGTTGGCAATCCAAAATCCAATGCCAACTCCCAATATATTTAGTGCTACATACACATTATAAGCGGTTTCTTCCGAAACCAAAGTACCTATACAAACTTTTTTCTTCGGGTGCAAAGCATCTATGCCTTGGACTTGGATGTCGTTAATGATATAACCTGCTGCGGTAATCAAGCTTAAGCTAATGGCCAATAACAAATAATTGAGATCTCCCAAATACAAACTCATCGATTGTGGCAACAAAAAGCCATAGCGAAACACATATAAAAAAATAAAGATCAATGAAATATTTTGCCAACGGAGGATACGTAACCACGATAATAGGTGTTTCATGGAATTAAATTTGACCGTTCAAAAATTGTTGCCATTTGCCTTGCTCTTTCATGGTTTGCTCAATCACATCTCTAACGGCACCTCTTCCTCCTTTGACATGTGAGATGTAGTGACTAACCGATTTTATCTCTGGAGCTGCATCTTGCGGGCAAGCTGCCAAGGCTACTTTTTTCATCACTTCGTAGTCAGGAATATCATCTCCCATATATAAAATTTGGCTCATCGGTATTTGGTAAATGTCGCAAAACTCGTCTAAACATTCCACTTTATCCTGTACTCCCATATAAATATTGGTAATGCCTAACAATTGCAATCTTTTTCTAACTCCTTCATTTTTCCCACCGGAGATAATGGCAATTTCAAAACCTGCATCTATGGCAGCTTTCATGGCATAGCCATCCCGAACATTCATGATGCGTAGCAATTCGCCATTTTCTGCTACGTGCAAACTGCCATCGGTTAAAACACCATCTATGTCCAACACAAAACAACGGATGTCGGCTAATATTTCTTTATAACTTTTACTCATTTTTTTTATGGTATGCTTGAATCGATTTGGTTAATAGGTCGTAAATTTCTTTTTCTTTTTCGGGCAATTGTGCCAATTGTTTGTTAATGGTGTTGCCATCGTTTCGCAAAGCAGGGCCTGTTTGTGCGTCTTTTGGCGAAAGCGTTTCTAATTTTGTAGTAGTTGCTTGGATCAATGGCAGCATCCAATCAAAATGTAGTTGTTCTTTCTCCAATAAATTGGCAGCAATATGGTACAAATGATTGGCAAAATTACAACTAAAAACCGCTGCCAAATGCAATCGTAATCGTTGTTCCTCACTTAAAACTGCCACTTTGTTAGATAGCATTTTTGCTAAAGTTTCCATATCCGTTAAATGCTCAGGATGATTGGCTTCTAAAGCTATCGGAATTTCTTTCCAACTAACTTCTGTAGCTTTTGAAAAAGTTTGCAAGGGGTACCAAACTCCCTTATTTTTCTGAGCAATCACTTCCATTGAAGTACTTCCGGAAGTATGTATTACCAAGGCTTCCTTCCACGGGATTTGATTGGAGACTTCTGCAATAGCTTCGTCTTTCACACACAAAATGATCCAATCCGTTGGTTGCAAAGCTTTCCATAGGTTAGATACCACTACGGAATCGTCTTTCCATATCCACTTTTCCGGATTTCTCGCAAATATTTGTTGCAAAACAAAGTCATAGCTTTGTAGTGCAACCATTGCTTTTGCCAAATGATGTGCTACGTTACCACTTCCAACAATAGTAATACTTGTCATATGCACAAAGATAAAAATTTGAGACAATGCTGCACCATCCAACTTAGCTTTTACCTATTTTTGGAAAAAATAGTAATATGCGACATTTTTCTGTATTTGTAATTCTTTTAATTTCCATCATTGGATTTGCCCAAAACAAAACCTTACAAGGTAGGGTAGTAGAAGAATTTTCCAAAAAGCCTATCTCTTTTGCCAATGTATTGCTATCAGATAATTATGGAGTAATTACCAATAACGAAGGTTATTTTGTTTTGCAAACCAAAGATTTTTCGTTGGACTCTCCTATTACTTTTTCTTCTATGGGGTTTGCAGAAAAGAAAATGATCATTCGCGATTTTGAAAACGGACAAGAAGTTGTTTTGGCACCTGCAAACAATGTGTTAGAAGAGGTCATCATTACCAATGCCAATTTAACCGTTCCTGAAATTCTACAAAAATTGAAAGAAAATCTACAAAAAAATCATGCTTTGGAAAACATTCAACTGCAAGTGTTTATGCGAACCAAAACTACTTCAGAAGTGATTAATGCGAATTTTTCTTTAAAAGATGTTGCCAATCTTTCTAACAAAGAAATCAAAGAATTGAACCAAGGCATCAAAACCAATCAGTTGGTAAAAGTAGAGCCTTACACTTCATTTGAAGAAAGATTGCTTGATGTATATAAAGGAAAAGACTCCACCAAAATATCCCACCAAAAAATTCTTCGTTTGGGTAATCCGGAAAAAGAAAACTCCAACGATGCTGCCCAAAGCAAGTTGATGCAAAAGGTTTTTTCTAACTTAGAATCGGAATATACTTTTAATATCAAATCTGGGATTATTCCTATTAAAAAGAATGCAAATATCAAAGATTTTGTTTCGTTGCGTAAAAGAGATAGTATTCCGAATATATTGGGAGAAGAATACCAATTGTTATTTTCAAAAAATAGATTGTCGCAAAAAGATTTTATCGAAAACATGAAAGATTACAACTTCACCAAGTTGGATTTGGCATTAATTAACGGGCAAGTTTGCTACCATTTGCAGTTTGAACCAAAACGAAGCAAGGCTATTTTTAAAGGAAATTTATATGTGCAAACTTCTGATTTTGCCATCATTAAATACGACTACCAACTGGTGGATGGAGAAAAAATGAATAGTGTGAATTTAAAATTTTTATTGGGCATTAAATTTAACACTTTTGCCCGAAAGGAAATGGCATTATTTCAAAAATCATCTATCGGAACCTATGTGCCAAAGTACATCCAAACTTCGGTGTCAAATTATATTTATTTTGACAGAAGTTTGTCGTTTACCGAAAATAACCCCGATAAAAAAGCACGTAAAGAATTGAAGTTTGCCATTTTACAAGAGTCCAAACAACATGCCAACAACGAGTTATTGGTAATTGAATCAAAAGCAATGCAAGATGCTGATTTACAACAATTGCAACTGCCCAAATATATATTCCCGGACGAACTCGCTAAGTACGATGCATCCTATTGGAAGAACTATAATATTTTAGAGGCAACCAACGAAATCAAGAAATACGAGTAATGACTATTGGAATGGTGCCAATTTCAGGTAATTTATTATCTTCGTAATAGTTTTTTCTGATTATAATTTCTTTCACAAATACATCAAACTAGGATAAACAAATGAAAATCGACCACAAAGGACATACTGTTTTTATAAGAAATACCCAACCACTTTGGGGAGTTTTTTTGCAAAGATTACAATTGCCTTTGCAAGATTTTCCCAATCAAAATTTTGTGGTAGATGTTACTAAGTTTTCCGAAATTAAACCGGAGCATTTAAAAGATTTGATACCACTTAGCAAAAAACACAAAAAGAATAAAAAATCGTTTATTGTGGTTTGTGATGCTTTGTCAGAAGACCAATTACCTGAACAATTGGATGTAGTACCATCGGTGTTAGAAGCACAAGATACCATTGAAATGGATGAAATTGAAAGAGATTTAGGCTTTTAATTCATGTCGTTAAAAATTCATATTTTGGGTTGCTATGCAGCCACTCCCAGAAGTTTATCTAACCCCACTTCGCAAGTGGTGGAAATCAAAAACCAATTGTTTTTAATTGATTGTGCCGAAGGCACGCAAGTACAATTACGCAAACAACAAGTCAAATTTTCTCGCATTAACCATGTGTTTATTTCGCATTTACATGGAGATCACTTTTTTGGATTAATCGGGTTGATTTCCACGTTTTCTTTGCTAAATAGAGAAAAAGAATTACACATTCACGGACCAAAAGGCATCAAAGAGTTGATGCTACTACAATTAAAATTATCAGAATCATATACCAAATACCCACTGTGTTTTCACGAATTAACATCCAAAGAACCTGAAGTAATATTGGAGACAGATTCTTATAAAGTCACCACCATTCCGTTAAACCACCGCATTTATTGTAATGGGTTTTTGTTAGAAGAAAAATTAGGAGAACGCAAATTAAATATAGATGCCATTCGGAATTATCCTATTGACCAAGTGTATTTTTCTAAAATTAAGCAAGGAAAAAACATGGTTTTAGAAGATGGTACCGAGATTTCAAACGAGGAATTGACTTTTGCTCCCGACCCTCCAAAATCCTATGCTTACTGTTCAGATACTGTTTTTGACGAAACCTTGGCACAGCGTATTCCACATACCACGGTTTTGTATCACGAAAGTACTTTTTTAGAGAAAGAAGCCGATTTGGCCGAGAAAACCAAACACAGCACAGCCAAACAAGCTGCTATGGTAGCCAAACAAGCTGGGGTGCAACATTTGATTTTAGGGCATTACTCTACCCGTTACAAAAGTTTGGAAATGTTTGCAGAAGAAGCCAAAACCGTGTTTTCTTCCGTACATTTGGCAGACGATGGCAAAGTATTTGAATTTTGATGCGAGTAACCAAAAGTTTTCCGGTTTCTGATCATTTTCTTTGGTTCCAACAACTATTGGCTTGGACCCAACAACAATCAAATTTTATTTGGTTGGAAAGCAATGTAGAGGCTGTTAAAGACTCCTATGCAACTTACGATTGGTTGATTGGAGCAGATATTCATCAACAATGGGATGTATCAGAAATCCAAAAAATAAGAAAAGAAAAACCAGATTGGTATTTTGGGTATTTTTCATATGACTACAAAAATCAAATCCACGGATTAACTTCTTCCAATCCAACAAGTATAGCCGTACCTGATGCTTTTTTCTTTCAGCCTAAGAAAGTAATTTATCTTCAAAATGGACAACTGTTTTTTTCCTATCTCGAAGAGAAACAACAAGAAATAGAAGTTGATTATGTGTTTCTAACAGAGGGAATGCATCCTTTAAAAAGTATGGAAAAATCCAGTTTAAACATCACTTCTGTTGGTAAGGAAACCTATTTGGAAGCTGTGCAAAAAGTACAGCAGCACATCCAAAGAGGAGACATATACGAAACCAATTACTGCATGGAGTTTGTGGCAAAAAATGCCAACATAAATCCATGGAAAGTGTTTCAGGAGTTGAATCGAATTTCCAAAGCACCCATGAGTGTTTTTGCAAAAATGGGAGAGCAGTTTTTATTAAGTGCTTCACCGGAAAGATATCTCAAGCGAACAGGCAACCAACTTATATCACAACCCATCAAAGGAACGGCAAAACGAGGTAAAACAAACGAGGAAGATGGAAAATTAAAAACTGCTTTACGAAACGACCCAAAAGAGCAAATGGAAAATGTGATGATTGTTGATATGGTTCGAAACGACTTGTCGCGTTTGGCTGTTAAAAATTCTGTGCAAGTACAAGAACTTTTCGGGATTTATACCTTTGAGCAAGTACACCAAATGATCAGTACTATTGTGGCAGAAGTAAACAAGGAAACCCATTGGTTGGACATCATCCATGCCACGTTTCCGATGGGTAGCATGACTGGAGCTCCTAAAATTTCTGCCATGAAAATTACCGAAGCTTTAGAAACTTTCCAACGAGGTTGGTATAGTGGTACTTTTGGCTACATTACACCCACTGGAGATTTTGATTTCAATGTGGTGATTAGAAGCATCCAACACGATGCTGCCAAAAAAATCGTTTCCTTTGGAGTAGGTAGTGCCATTACCATTCAAGCCAATCCGGAATTGGAATATGAGGAATGTTTACTAAAAGCAAAAGCAATGTTTCAGATTCTCACTTAAATTGATTAGTTTTAAAAAAAAATATGAAAAATAGATTCTGTCTTTTAGTTTTATTTGGTTCTGCATTTATGTATTGCCAAGGTTGTTCTGATGCTGGATTTTGTACCATAGGTGCCATGCAAGCCAAAGAACTTGGTAAAAACGACATTAGCTTTGGGTCTTCCTACGAAAGAACTACCAACGAGTTTAATGTATTGCAACAATTTGTGCAATACCACGTTCAATTAAACGAGCAATTTTCACTAGCTACCAAAGCCACCTCCAAGTATGGTGGAAATGGATTTATCAATAATTTCGGTTTGTCAGATTGGTTTGTTTCCGGGACATATTATGCCAAAACAAGTAATGAAAAGGTAAAATGGCAATATACTTTTGGAGCAAAAATACCTTTTGCAACCCCAGAGACCTTTTTTTTAGATGCCGAACTATCTAATGGTACTTTTGATGTAATTGCCGGAATTTCCTATACCAACCATGCATTTCAATTAACCTTAGGTTACCAACAACCACTAAATACGATTACCACCAAAGATGGAGTTTCCTTTAAAAGAGGTGGAGATTTGTTGTTAAAACCTACCTATTTATGGAAATTTAATCGTTGGTCTGTACAGCCTTCTACCATTTTTATTTACAGAATTGCAGAAGATGAAGGCACGTTTAATAGCATTTTCCCTATTTTGTTTGATCCTGCTTTTTTAAACGGAAAAATTTCTGGAACAGACGGACTCACCATTAATTTAATGGCTGACGTTACCTATGCTTTTAAAAACAATCATCGATTGCAATTGATAGCTGCCATGCCACTGTTAAATAGAGAACAAATTGTAGATGGTTTAGGGAGAAGTTTTGTTTTTCAAGTAGCCTACGGAATTCCATTTTAAATGAAATTAAAAGAAGCACATATTGCTTTTTTACATGATAAGAAGTGCTTATTAGCCCTTAGCGGTGGTGTTGATAGCATGGTTTTGGCTCATTTGTTATTAAAACATCCTATTAATTTTTCAGTTGCCCATGCCAATTTTCAGTTGCGTGGTATGGATAGTGAAGCAGATCAAACTTTGGTGGAAGATTTTTGCAACCAGCACCAAATCCCTTGTTTTGTGCAAAGTTTTGACACCTTGACTTATGCAGAACAACAAGGCATTTCGATTCAAATGGCTGCCAGAGAGTTGCGATACCAATGGTTTGAAACGGTAATGCAAGAAAATGGTTTAGAACTTTTGCTTACTGCTCATCACGCAGACGATTCGTTGGAAACTTTTTTTATTAATTTAGGAAGAGGTACCGGAATCAAAGGACTTTTAGGCATTCCGGAACAAAACGATAAAATATTTCGTCCGTTATTGGCTTTTTCCAAAGACGAAATTTTGCATTTTGCGGAGGTCAAATCAATTGCATTTAGAGAAGACAGCAGCAATGCCAAAACCAACTACCAACGCAATTGGTTCCGACACCAAATAATTCCATTGTTGAAAGAAAACCAACCGGAGTTTTTAAACCAAGCTTTGCAAACCATGCAACATTTGCAAGCCGTGCAGCAATTTGCGGAAGGAATGGTGCAAAACCAATTACAATTTTTGCTCCAATGGGAGGGAGAAAACATTCAATCCTTAGCTATAAACCGGTTAAAATCAATTCCCGGATTTCAATATATATTATTTGCATGGTTGGCACCTTTTGGATTTACAGCTTGGGATGACATTTACCAATTGTTAGTTGCTTCCTCCGGAAAAACCATCTTAAGCAAAAACTATCGTTTGCTAAAAAACAGAGAGCAGTTGTTATTGCAACCACTAACATTCCATGAGGAAGAAGAGGTGTATGAAGTTACTTCTTCATCTTTAAATTTACCAATCGATTTGCAGTGGAAGGAGAGTGAATTAATTCCAAAGGAATATGAAGAAGATTCTTCGGTAGTGTATCTCGATAAAGATTCGTTAAATTTGCCTTTGCAATTGCGAAGATGGCAAAAAGGAGATTACTTTTACCCCTTCGGAATGCAAGGAAAGAAAAAGCTATCTAAGTATTTTAAAGACGAGAAATTTTCTATCATCGATAAAGAAAACACTTGGGTGCTTTGTTCCGATAATCAAATTGTTTGGGTGGTTGGCCATCGAATGGACAATCGATTTAAAATCACCTCTAAAACCAAACACATCGTTCAATTAACTTTAATGTCCAACACAAAATAATGAATACCACAAAAACTCTTTTTCGCTCGTTATACTTTTTGTTTCTAGGATTGGTTTTTGCTCAAGCACAAATGGCAGATCCGGTGAAATGGTCTACCAGTGTGGAGAAAAACTCCGAAACCGAATATACGTTGCATTACGAAGTAAAAATAGATTCGTTTTGGCATATGTATTCGCAATTTACTCCAGATGGCGGACCACTTCCAACAGAGTATGATTACCAAAACCAAAAAGGCAATTACCAACTGATTGGCAAAACCGTAGAGAGTCCATATAAAAAAGTCTTTAATGATATTTTTGGAGTAGATGAGTATTACTTTGCAGACAAGGCTTCTTTTTACCAAAAAATCAAAGTATTGAATGCCAATGTCAAGTCGATTCCTGTAGAAGTAAGCTACCAAGCATGTAAAGAACAGTGCATCCAATTGTATAAAAAATTTGATTTTGTGTTGCCTGCTTTAAACATGGAAGCCTTTGTTGCTTCTCCCAATGCAACCGAAATTGAATTGGGGCAAGCCTCCAACGATACCATCAAAGAAGTTTTGAGTATAGAAAACAATACTGCAGGAAAATCTTCCACAACAAATACAGCTGTACCAGAAGAAAAGAACTTGTGGAGTATTTTTTTGGTAGCATTTTTATTTGGATTTACCGCATTACTTACCCCTTGTGTATTTCCGATGATTCCGTTAACGGTGAGCTTTTTTACCAAGCAGAGTCAAAACAGAGCCAAAGGTATTCGCAATGCCATTTTTTACGGGGCTTCTATTGTAATTATTTATGTGACTTTAGGAACGGTAATTGTGGCCATTTTTGGGGCAGATTCTTTAAACGAAATGTCGACAAGTGTGTTTTTTAACTTGTTGTTTTTTGCCATATTAATTGTTTTTGCCATTTCCTTTTTAGGAGCATTTGAAATTGTATTGCCACAATCGTGGGCCAATAAAATCGACGGACAATCTAACCGTTCTGGTATTGTTGGGATATTTTTTATGGCATTGGCATTGGCCATCGTTTCTTTTTCGTGTACAGGGCCTATTGTAGGAACTTTATTGGTAGAAGCCTCTTCCAAAGGAGGTATTGCACCAATTGTTGGAATGTTAGGGTTTTCATTAGCCATTGCATTGCCATTTATGTTGTTTGCATTATTTCCGGGATGGTTAAATTCCTTACCAAAATCGGGAGGTTGGATGCAAACCGTGAAAGTTTCTTTAGGATTTTTAGAATTGGCATTGGCATTCAAATTTTTATCCAAAGCCGATTTGGTTTCTCAAACCCATTTGTTGGAAAGAGAAGTATTTTTAGCCATTTGGATTGCTGTTTTTGGAGCTTGGGCTATGTACCTGTTTGGCAGAATTACCTTGAATTACGACAATCCGAATGCACCAATCGGAACCGGTAGATTGTTGATGGCTTTGTTGGTAAGCTCGTTTACTATATATTTAATTCCCGGTTTGTGGGGAGCACCATTAAAAATAATTAGTGGATTTCCACCTCCATTGTATTACAGCGAGAGTCCGCAAGGAGTAGGAGGTAGTGGAGGCAATGTAGAAAAAGCTGTATCGGTAGAAGGCAATTATAAAACTAAAGTGATTTCCCACGGACTTACCGCATTTTTAGACTATGAAGAAGGCTTGGCTTATGCCAAAAAAGTTAACAAGCCAGTGTTGTTAGATTTTACCGGACATGGTTGTGAAAATTGCAGAAAAATGGAGGATTTTGTTTGGTCAGATCCAAAGGTATTGCAAATGCTTCGAGAGCAAGTGGTGTTGGTATCGTTGTATGTAGATGAAAAAGAAAAATTACCGGAAAGCAAACAATATGTCTCAAAAACTACCGGAAGAACCATCAAGAGTGTGGGGAATTTATGGAGCGATTTTCAAATTGAAAAATACCAAACCAATTCGCAACCTTATTATTTGGTATTAGATACGGAGGGAAGAACCATATCCAAAGGACCAAGAACTTACAATGCGGATATTTCTTATTTTAGAGATTGGTTAAAAGATGGGATAGCGAATTTTACGAAGTAAATTGCCCAAATAGATAAAAAAAATTAATCTAAAAGCTTAACTTTTTTGATGATACACCTCCAACAATTTTTTAGCTGCTTGATAAGGTGAGGTTGAACCTTTAACTACTTCTTTTTCTAATTTTTCCCAAAGTTCTTGTACTTTTGAATGTAGGAAGAAATAACTTTTTAGTTGGTCTTCAATAAACTCCAACATCCATTGCTTTTGTTGTTCTTTTCTGTTTTGTTCCCAATAACCGTTTTGGGTGGTAGTTGTTTTAAAATTTTCTATTTGTTCCCAAATCTCAGCAATTCCTGATTTTTCCGTTGCACTACTCAACAAAACAGGCACGGTCCAACCACTTGCTTTAGGTGGAAATAAATGCAAGGCTCGCATAAAATCGGCTTTGGCAATCCGTGCATTTTTCACATTGGTGCCATCTGCTTTGTTAACTACTATGGCATCTGCCATTTCCATAATACCCCTTTTGATGCCTTGAAGTTCGTCACCTGCACCCGCTAATTTTAGCAACAAGAAAAAATCTACCATGCCATGTACGGCGGTTTCACTTTGGCCAACTCCAACAGTTTCAATCATTACCACATCAAATTTGGCTGCTTCGCAAAGTAAAACCGCTTCTCTGGTTTTTTTTGCAACCCCACCTAATGAATTTCCGGATGCACTAGGTCGGATAAATGCTCTTGAATTGCTAGCTAATTCTTCCATTCTCGTTTTGTCACCCAAAATGCTGCCTTTGCTTATGCTGCTACTCGGATCAATGGCCAATACCGCAATTCGCAAGCCCAATTCGGTTAAATAAGTCCCAAAGGCTTCGATAAAAGTACTTTTGCCAACTCCAGGAACTCCGGTAATACCAATTCGAATAGAGGTAGTGTTGGTGCCTGCAAAAGTTTGTTGCATAATTTCACTGGCCAATTCGGCATGCTTGGGTTGGTTGCTTTCCAACAAAGTAATTCCTTGACTCAATGCTACCACATCGCCTTGTAAAATTTTAGATGCAATTTCGGTGGTGTCGATAGGTTTGTTACGAAGATTTTTTACCCGATGAAGCACCTTCGGATTGATGCCATCTGGATTGGAGATTCCTTTAATTTCGTTGATTCCCGACATGAGTTCGCTTTGAAATGTAAAGATACTAACTTTTTAATTGCATTTACCAAACGGGCTTTTTCAGGTATCTTTCTTTTATTGTAATTTAGTGGCATAATTTAAAGGCATGTATCCCAATTTATCGCAATTAACCACAATCGTTTCACCTGAAATTTTATTTTGGCAAGAAGAAGTGTTAAAACAATATGGCTCAGACGAAACTGAAGATTTTTGTTTCCCACCGCATGTGGTAGCCAAACCTACTGAAGTTTCTCAAATTGTAGCATTGTTGCAATTTGCCAACCAACACCAAATTCCGGTTACTCCTATAGGAGCAAGAACCGGATTGAGTGGGGGAGCTCTTTCTGTATATGGCGGTATTGGATTGAGTATGGAAAAAATGAATCGCATCTTACATATCGATACAGATAATTTACAAGTTACCGTGGAGCCAGGTGTAATCACACAAGTATTGCAAGATGAGGTTGCAAAACACAGTTTATTTTATCCGGTTGATCCTAGTAGCAAAGGCAGTTGTAGTATCGGTGGCAATGTAGCGGAAAATGCGGGAGGTGCTAGAGCAGTAAAATATGGTGTAACCAAAGATTTTGTATTAAATGTAGAAGTGGTGTTGCCAGATGGATCTGTACATTGGACAGGAGCCAATACCCTAAAAAATGCAACAGGATATAACCTTACCCAATTGATGGTTGGGAGCGAAGGCACTTTGGGGGTAATTACCAAAATTGTTTTAAAGTTGATTCCAGCAGTTTCTAACCAAATTTTAATATTGGTTCCCTTTTACAAAATGGAAGAAGCTTGCCAAGCGGTGGCTGCCATTTTTAAAGCTGGCATTGTGCCAAGTGCATTAGAATTTATGGAGAAAGATGCCTTAGATTGGTCTATTCAACACTTACAAGAAGATGCCTCTTTGGTGAAAGATAACCACCAAGCCCATTTGTTGATAGAGCTAGATGGCAACGATCAAGATTATTTGATGAAGCAAGCAGAAGCTTTGATGCCAGTTTTAGAAGCTTTTTCAATTGATGAAATTTTGTTTGCAGATACAGAAGAATCTAAAAATAGCTTGTGGAAATTACGTAGAAAAGTGGCAGAAGCAGTAAAAAGCAATTCGGTGTACAAAGAAGAAGATACGGTGGTACCAAGATTTGCTTTACCGGAATTGCTTTTAGGAGTAAAATCGATAGGAAAAAAATATGGCTTTCAATCGGTTTGTTATGGCCATGCAGGCGATGGTAATTTACACATCAACATTGTGAAAGGAAATCTTTCGGAAGAGGCATGGCAAAACGAAGTCCCGAAAGGTATTCATGAAATCATGGAACTTACGGTTCGGTTAGGTGGCACCTTGTCCGGTGAACACGGCATTGGTTGGGTGCAAAAAAATTACATGCCAATTGCATTTTCACCATTGACTTTACAATTGATGAAAGGCATCAAAAAGGTGTTTGATCCAAATGGTATCATGAATCCTGGTAAGGTGTTTCCGGATGAAAGATAATTACTTTTGCTAAATACGTTTTTAAAACTAAATTGAATGCGTCAACGGTTTAGTGAAAATTGAAAAATTTCTGTTTTCAATTTCAAAATTAGGTTGACCGTTTTTTTAAAAGTTTTCTTGAATTCTATTGTTGAATGCTCAATATTGTTCAGCATCTCATCTTTTCGCAAAGTTTAGTCCAATTTTTGAGAACTTTCCATTTACACGAATCCAGGATTTTGCTTCGCAACATCCTACAAAGCTCCGCTTTGAAAATGCACAAAATAAAAAAAGCTTCGCAAGTAAACTTGTGATGATGAATCAGTATTTTCACGATTCCAGGATTTTGCTTCGCAACATCCTACAAAGCTCCGCTTTGAAAATCCTATAAATCAAAAAAAACGCTCAAGTAAACTTGGCGTTTTTTTTGGTTTATAGGATTTATTCGTGACCTCGACAGGATTCAAACCTGTAACCGCTTGAGCCGTAATCAAGTATTCTATTCAGTTGAACTACGAGGCCTTTTTTGTGGGTGCAAATATAGAGTTTTTTGATTAACTTGCAAACACAAATTTTAAAAAATGGAAATTAAAAACCTCATTCGCGATATTCCTGATTTTCCCATTTCGGGAGTAATGTTTAAAGACATTTCTCCTTTGTTATTAAAACCTGAAGCTATGACATATTGCCAACAAACTTGGTTGCAAGCCTTGGGGAATATAAAAATAGACAAAGTTATAGGAGTTGAGAGTCGTGGGTTTTTCTTTGCTCCCATGTTAGCCGTATCCCTTGAGGCTGGTTTTGTGCCTGTTCGTAAACCTGGTAAGTTACCTTTTACAACCATCGAAACTTCTTATGATTTAGAATACGGTTCAAATGTATTACAAATGCATACTGATGCCATCCAGCCAGGCAATAAAGTTTTGATTCACGATGATGTGTTAGCAACCGGAGGTACTATAGAAGCTGTAGTAAAATTAGTGCAACAAATGGGGGGAGAAGTGGTGCATGTAAATTTTTTATTAGAATTATCGTATTTACATGGCAAAAAAAAACTGGATGAGATTCCGTATACAAGCATTGTAAACTACTGATTGTCTAATGCCCTACAAGTTATATAGTATTTCCATCCTAATATCGCCTTTTGCCAAGGTTTTAATCGCATTGGGTTTACCCCTTGTTTGGTAAAGGATGGGAATAGGATCTTGTTTAATCTTGCAAGTATTTTAAACATGAAAAATATATTTTAAAAAAGCTAATATAAATAATTTTTTAAACAAAATGAAAAAGACGCTAAGTCTAATTAGAGATAGGCTTCGTCTCGTCTTATAATACTAAATTGGAAAAGTAATGAACACCAAAAAAGAACTATTTAACCCTTGGCACCATGTTACTCCGGTTAACGATTTACCCGAAATAGTGAATGGAATTATCGAAATTCCAAGAGGAAGCAGAGCAAAATATGAATTGGATAAAGACAGTGGTTTGCTTCGTTTAGACCGTGTGATTTACTCGGCGATGTATTATCCAGCTAACTATGGATTTATTCCAAAAACGTTTTGTGATGACAAAGATCCATTAGATATTCTAATAATTACCCAAATAAAAGTAGTGCCGTTATGTATTGTTCCTGCAAAAATTATTGGAGTAATGAGAATGTTGGACAACGGTGAGGCAGACGATAAAATAATTGCCGTAAGTGCTGGTGACCCAAGTGTAAATCATATTAAAGATATTTCCGAACTTCCGCCACACACCATTGCCGAATTACGTAACTTTTTTGAAGACTACAAAAAATTAGAAAATAAAACTGTACAAGTTGAAGAATTTTTGGGCAAAGAAACTGCTTTACAAATTTTACAAGACAGCTTTGAGATGTATCGAGAATATTTTAAAAATTGATTTAGAAAGATGTAAAAAGAAATATTTTAATTTTCTATAAAGTAGTACTTAAAATAACTTTTAAATTCTTTATTTTAAAAAAATTAAAATGTATCATAAACCAACTTTTGTTAATTG
>CAZAHJ010000047.1:0-15497 GCA_964485115.1 uncultured Flavobacterium sp. | reverse complement strand
TTAGCCTTATTTATTAGCTGTGGGAAAGAAAATTCTACTGCAGAATATATGTTTGCAATTGACGCATCATCTGTAAAAACTTCTTACACTTGGGAAGATGAAATCAAAATTTCCATCTCCAATAAAAAAAATATCCCTACCGATAGTATCGTAGCTTATTGGAATGACCAACGTATAGAAAAACTTTCTGGCACTTCTTGGAAAAAAGCATTAACTGACGAAAAATTAGGTTACCACAACATTCAACTGAAAGTATATTATAATGATGAAGTAGAGATTCTTGACAGCAGAATTGAATTAGTAAGTAATGTGACTCCTGCCCTTTTAACTTATGAATTGGTACATACCTATCCACACGATAGAAAAGCCTATACCCAAGGATTAGAATTTGTGCAAAACCAACTATATGAGGGCACCGGGCAATTAGGATCTTCTAGTTTGCGAAAAGTAAATTTTAACTCAGGTATGGTAGAGAATTTTATGCCGCTTCCTGCTAACTTTTTTGGTGAAGGAATCACCGTATTAAATCAAAAGATCTACCAATTAACCTGGATGAATCAAACAGCGTTAGTGTATGATTTGGCCACCATGAAGGAAATTAAAAGATTTACCTATGAGAAAAAAATGGAAGGTTGGGGACTTACCAATGATGGTACCCATTTGTATATGAGCGATGGAACAGAAAAAATTTACAAATTAAATCCGGAAACATTTCAAATCATCGATTTTGTGAATGTATATACTAATGGATCTAAAATCAAATTTATCAACGAATTAGAATGGATCAACGGAAAAATATTTGCCAATGTGTATCAAAGAGATTCTATTATCATCATCCATCCAAAAACAGGAGTAGTGGAAGCAGTAATCAATTTGGGGGAACTTAAAAAGCAAATCGACTTTTCAAAACTAGATGTAGAAAATGATGTTTTAAATGGTATTGCTTATCATCCGATAAAAAAGACTTTGTTTGTTGCCGGAAAAAACTGGGACAAAATGTTTGAAATAAAAATCAAAGAGTCCGGCTGGCTGAATTAGTGGTATACCGAAAATAATTTGGTGGCTTCGTTATATGCACTTTCAAAACTCATGGCTTGCAAACCATGCTCTGCTTTTTGTGAGGTAAAATAAGAAAGTAATTTTTCTGTAGGCATGTTTCCGGTTAAATCGTCTTTAGCCATGGGGCAACCTCCAAATCCTTGAATGGCTCCGTCAAAACGTAAACAACCAGCTTGATAGGCTGCATTTACTTTTTCAAACCATTGGTTTGGTGCTGTATGTAAATGAGCTCCAAACTCAATATTCGGGTATTTTGGTATCAAATTAGAAAACAAATAAGTAATTACCTCTGGTGTAGAACTCCCAATAGTATCGGACAAAGAAAGAATTTTCACTCCCATATTTGCCAATCTTTCGGTCCATTCCCCTACAATTTCAACATTCCACGGATCACCATAAGGGTTTCCGAACCCCATAGACAAGTAGGCCACTACTTCTTTATGGTTGGCATGTGCCAAGTCTAAAATTTCTTGTAAAGTCACCAAAGATTCTGCAATGGTTTTGTGGGTATTTCGCATTTGAAAGTTTTCAGAAATGGAAAACGGAAAACCCAAATATTGAATAGCTTGGTGTTGTACTGCTTGCTCTGCCCCTTTGGTGTTGGCTACAATAGCCAACAATTTGGTTTTGGTTTGACTCAAATCTAAAGATTGCAATACCTCAGCAGTATCTTGCATTTGCGGAATAGCTTTAGGTGAAACAAAACTACCAAAATCTAAGGAGTCAAAACCCACACGTAACAACGATTGAAGATAGGTAATTTTTTGCTCAGTAGGAATCCAAGTCTTGATGCCTTGCATGGCATCTCTCGGACATTCAATAATTTTAACGGTAAGTTTCATGCACCCCAAAAATAGTAATTTTATCAAACGTTTTCGTTAGAAAAATCCTAACTATCGATCCCATAACAACAAGAGTACAAAAACCAAAAACAAAATGATTTGTAAATACTTGAAAAACAAACCAATTGCTGTGGATTTACTGGAAGAAAGTAATGTTTTTTGTAATTGAGCTGCCAAATGACTCACCAAATAAAATATAAGCCAAGCTTGTAGCATGAACAAAAAACCCAAAAAATAATACGATTGGTAATCTCCTGCCTTACTTTGACTTAAAAAAGTTGGAAAGAAAACCAAGAAAAACAAAGTTACTTTTGGATTTAGTACATTCATCCAAAAACCCCTCCAAAACAACGATTTTTCTTGCTTTGCCTCATTCGTTTCCCATTGAATGGTTGGAGGTGCCTGGTAAACCAACCAACATAAACGCAGCAAGTAAAATACCCCAAATAATTTAATGCTCCACCAAACCCATGGAGTGGTTTTGATAAAAAAAGCTACTCCAAATGCCACTAATGAGGTATGTACTAAAATTCCGGAAACCAATCCGGTTGCCAATAAAACACCTGCTTTTTTTCCTTGTGATAAACTTAAACTAAAAACATATAAAATATCCGGACCAGGACTAAGGGTTAATAAAATGGAAGCTATTAAAAATGAAACTACTTCCATCCTATTTTAAAATTTTTGAAGAATTGCTTGGTTGATTTTTTTTACCAACGATGGGCCTTCATAAATAAATCCGGTGTACAATTGTATCAATGTAGCTCCAGCTTCTATTTTTTCTAAAGCATCTTTTGGAGAATGAATTCCTCCAACTCCTATAATAGGAAAAGACCCATTGCTTTTTTGTGCCAAAAACCGAATGACTTCGGTTGACTTTTTGGTTAGTGGTTTTCCGCTCAAACCACCCATTTCTTTTTGGTTGTTAGAAGCTAAATTTTCTCTTGAAATAGTCGTATTGGTCGCTATAACTCCCGCAATGTTGGTTTCTTGCGCCATCTCCACAATATCTTCTAATTGGGTTTCCGTTAAATCGGGAGCAATTTTTAAAAGAATAGGTTTCGGGTTATTTTTTTGTGCATTTAAACTTTGCAAATGATTCAACAACTTAGTTAAAGGCTCTTTGTCTTGCAAATCACGTAAGTTTGGGGTGTTTGGTGAGCTAACATTTACTACAAAATAATCTACCCAAGTAAATAATTTTTCAAAGCATATTTCATAGTCTTTGATGGCATCTTCGTTAGCGGTTAATTTATTTTTGCCGATATTTCCACCTATCAAAACACCTATTGGTTTTCCTTTTTTTAATTGCTCCACCAAGTGGTCTACTCCTAAATTATTAAAGCCCATTCGGTTAATAATCGCTTGATCTTCCGGCAATCTGAACAATCTTTTTTTATCATTTCCTGGCTGAGGCAATGGCGTAACCGTACCTAATTCTAAAAATCCAAAACCCATGCATGCCAACTCATGAAACAAAGCACCATCTTTATCAAATCCTGCTGCCAACCCAACCGGATTCGGAAACTTAAGTCCGAAAACTTCGCGTTGCAACTTAGGATTGCTAACTTGGTATTGCGACTTCCAAAAAGATTTCATTCCAGGGATTTTCCCTAAAAACTGCAAAGCAGCAAAAGTAAAATGATGCACTTTTTCCGGGTCAAATTGAAATAAAACGGGACGGATAGTTTGTTTGTACATGATTTGTTTTTTTCAACAAGGGGTCAAGAAAGGCTTGACTCGATGGAGACCGTAAGGCCTTTTGTTTAACATTCAAAAATAAATTTATGCTAATTTTCGTCTTTTACGTTCTTTTTTCAACAACATCAACTCTCTACTAGTTTGTCCGGCAACGGAAGTGTTTTCCTCTGCTCTTCTTATCAAATAAGGCATTACATCTCTAACCGGACCAAATGGCAAATATTTGGCAACCAAATAATTATCGTTAGCTAAATTAAAACTAATATGATCGCTCATTCCATATAATTGTCCGAACCAAACCTTTCCGTCCGTAGCAGAAATACCTTTTTGTAGCATGATTTCCAAGGCTTTCAAGGTGCTTTCTTCGTTATGGGTTCCAATAAACAACGACATTCTTTCGGTATGCTCCAACATGTATTGCATGGTGGTGTCAAAATTATCATCGGTTGCTTGTTTGTCTTTACAAATAGGGGAAGGATACCCCATTTCTTCCGCACGTTTGTTTTCTTTTTCCATGTAAGCACCTCTAACCAGTTTCATTCCGATATGAAAACCCTCTTGTTTGGCTTGCTCGTGCAACTTTTTCAAATATTCCAAACGATCCCAACGGTATAACTGCAATGTATTATATACAATAGCTTTTTCTTTGTTAAATTGTTGCATCATTTTGGTAGCCAAATCATCTGCAGCATCTTGCATCCAGCTTTCCTCTCCATCAATCAATAAAGCAACATCTAATTGGTGTGCAACCGAACAAACTTTTAGGTACCGAGCTTCCACTCTACTCCATTCTTCTTGCTCAGAAGGAGTTAATTCTTTCTTTTCTGTAATTTTTTGAAAAAGAGCAAATCTACCCATGCCTGTTGGTTTAAAAACTGCAAATGGCAAAGCTGCTTTTTCTTTAGCAAAATGAATGATTTTAATGGTTTTTTCTAAAACAGCATCAAAAGTAGCCTCATCTTCTTGGCCTTCCACACTATAATCTAAAACCGAACAAACACCTTTTTGGTACATTTTATCCACCACAGGCAAGCAATCTTCTTCGGTAACTCCACCACAAAAATGATCAAAAACAGTGGCTCTAATCAACCCTTCTACAGGCAAATGAGCTTTTAAAGCAAAATTAGTTACAGCAGTTCCAATTTTTACCAAAGGCTCACTATCAATCATTTTAAATAAAAAATAAGCCCTATCTAAGTCGGAATCAGACTTAAGTGCAAATGCGATTTGGGTATTATCAAATAACATGAGTGTAAATTAAAAGATATGCAAAGATAGTGGAAGATTTTATTTGATTATTTTTGTTTTTGCAAAGATTTATCGCTTTAACGCACTTTTTATCATGTTATCACTATTCGAAAAAAATCAAATATATTTTAATTGGGAGGGTTGGGATATTTTACAACAAAAACTGAACCAAAACAATTACTCTAAAATTTTCATTTTAACCGATAGCAATACCAACGAATGTTGTTTGCCTACTTTTTTAAGTGCATGGCAAACAGAAACAGCAATCGAAATTTTAGAAATTCCGGCTGGAGAAAGTTTTAAAAATATAGAAACTGTGGTTGGCTTATGGGAGGTGCTTTTGGACTATGAAGCAGATAGAAAATCGCTATTTGTGAATTTAGGTGGAGGGGTAGTTACCGATTTGGGAGCATTTGTAGCAGCTACTTTTAAAAGAGGAATTGATTTTTTACATGTTCCTACTACTTTACTTGCCATGGTAGATGCCAGTTTGGGCGGAAAAAATGGCATTGATTTTAACGGAGTCAAAAATCAAATTGGTACCATACAAAACCCAATTGCTATTTTTATTCTTCCTGAATTTTTAGAAACGCTCACCACAGAGCAATGGAAATGCGGCTTGGCAGAAATGTTTAAGCACGGATTAATTCAACATCCGGAACATTGGAAAAAACTGCAAAAACTCTCCAATTTTACCATCGATGACCTATTGGAATTGATTCAAGAATCGATGCTGATAAAATTACAAATAACGGAAATAGATCCTTTAGAGAAAAACGAAAGAAAAGCTTTGAACTTCGGGCATACCATTGGTCATGCCATGGAAAGTTATAGTTTACAAAATGACGTTTTGGTTGATTTATTACATGGCGAAGCAGTTGCCATTGGAATTTTGTTAGAAAGCCATCTTTCCTTTCAAAAAAAATACTTAAGCGAAGTTCAATTTAACTAAATCAAAAAAACCATTTTAAAGTACTTTGACTTTCCTGATTGGAGCTCGGAACAATTCGCGTCTTGTTTGCACTATTTACAATACGACAAGAAAAATGAACACGGAAAAATCAAATTTGTTTTACTTAAAAATATTGGAAAATTTATAGTAAATGAAGAGGTAACAGAAGAACAAATTTGGCATGCGTGGAATTATTTCCAAAATTGAGATTTTTTTTAAAGGTGTTTTTTTTAAAAGCTAGCATTTTATTTTACTTTTGTTCCAGCAAATTAAGCGAACATGTATTGGTTAATTACCGAAACCTACAAATTAATTAAACGTTGAAGCAACCTATATTTTTAGAACAGCAATATCTCTTTTACAAAGAGTTATCTATCATATATGCCAATTTAAGGGTTTGATGAGAAATGATGATGTGATTTCATGAATTTTTAATTTAACAACCCATTGACATTATGAATACAAAATACATAGACCTCATCAATCAAACTTTTTACTTCCCACAAGAAGAATTTACTTTAAATAAAGATAGCTTATTGTTTCATAACATCGACTTAATGAAGTTGGTAGAACAATATGGCACCCCTTTAAAATTTACCTATTTGCCTCAAATTTCCTCTAACATCAACCGAGCAAAAGGTTGGTTTAGAAAAGCAATGGAAAAGCTTGACTATGATGGCAAATATTACTATTGCTATTGCACCAAAAGTTCCCATTTTAGTTTCATCTTAAATGAAGCATTAAAAAATAATGTGCATATTGAAACATCTTCTGCATATGACATTAATATTGTAGAAAAATTAATGGAAGAAGGAAAAATTAACAAAAATACTTATGTTGTTTGTAATGGTTTTAAACGGGAACAGTACATCGAAAATATTGCCAAACTAATTAATGGAGGCCACAACCGAACTATTCCTGTAATTGATAATTTTGAAGAGCTAGATTTGTTACAAGAAGCTATTGATGGCAAGTTTAAAATAGGAATTAGAATTGCTGCGGAAGAAGAACCAAAATTTGAATTTTATACCTCAAGGTTAGGAATTGGATACAAAAACATTGTTCCGTTTTACAGAAAACAAATCCAAGAAAACAAAAAAGTGGAATTAAAAATGTTGCACTTTTTTATCAATACCGGAATTAGAGACACTGCTTATTACTGGAATGAATTGTTAAAATGTATGAAGGTGTACATAGCTTTGAAAAAAGAATGCCCTTCCTTAGATTCCTTAAATATTGGTGGAGGTTTCCCGATCAAAAACTCCTTGGCTTTTGAGTACGATTACCAATACATGGTAGAAGAAATTTTAAACCAAATTAAAATTGCTTGTGACGATGCAGAAGTACCAGTACCAAACATCTTTACCGAGTTTGGATCATTTACTGTTGGAGAAAGTGGAGGAGCTATTTATGAAATTTTGCATCAAAAGCAACAAAACGATAGAGAAAAGTGGAACATGATTGATTCTTCTTTCATCACTACTTTACCAGATACTTGGGCCATCAACAAACGTTTTGTAATGTTGGCTGTAAATCGCTGGAACGATACCTACGAAAGAGTATTGCTAGGAGGTTTGACCTGTGATAGCGACGATTATTACAACTCCGAACAGCACATGAATGCAGTATATTTACCAAAATACAACAAAGAAAAACCTTTATACATTGGGTTTTTTAATACTGGTGCTTACCAAGAAACTATTGGAGGTTTTGGCGGATTACACCACTGCTTAATTCCGCAACCAAAACACATTCTGATAGATAGAGATGACAATGGAATAGTGGCTACCGAAGTATTTTCAGAACAACAAAGTGCCGAACAAGTATTAGATATTTTAGGGTATTACAAAAAATAAAAATCAGTTGATTGGTTATCAAAAATTATGTTTCTTTGATGCCAAAAACAAAGCAAATACAAACCAAAAAAAATCCAATGAGCAAAGGACCCATTAGCCAATTTATTCAAAAGTATTACCTGCATTTTAATGCAGCTACCGTGGTAGATGCAGCGAAAGCTTATGAAGAGCAATTAAACAACGGTGCCAAAATGATGGTGACCTTGGCTGGTGCAATGAGTACCGCAGAGCTTGGCAAAATTTTTGCCGAAATGATTCGAAAAGATAAAGTACAAATCATTTCATGTACCGGTGCCAATTTAGAAGAAGACATTATGAATTTAGTGGCACACTCTCACTACAAAAGAGTTCCTAACTATCGTGATTTAACCCCGGAACAAGAATGGGAATTGTTAGAACAAGGTTTAAATCGTGTCACAGATACTTGCATACCTGAAGAAGAAGCTTTTCGTAGATTACAAAAACACATACACCATATTTGGAAAGATGCAGAAGAAAAAGGAGAAAGATACTTTCCACACGAATTTATGTACAAAATGTTACTTTCTGGTGTGTTAGAAGAGTATTACGAAATTGACCTGAAAGATAGTTGGATGTATGCTGCAGCAGAAAAAAACATACCAATGGTAGTACCTGGTTGGGAAGATAGCACCATGGGGAATATTTTTGCATCTTATGTTATTAAAGGTGAATTAAAAGCTAGTACCATGAAGTCTGGTATTGAGTACATGACTTTTTTAGCAGATTGGTACACCAAAAATTCAGACAAAGGTGTTGGATTTTTCCAAATTGGTGGAGGAATCGCAGGAGATTTCCCAATTTGTGTGGTTCCAATGCTATATCAAGATATGGAAATGCACAATGTACCTTTTTGGAGCTATTTCTGTCAAATTTCCGATTCAACCACTAGTTATGGTTCATACTCCGGGGCCGTTCCGAACGAAAAAATCACTTGGGGTAAATTAGATATCAATACTCCAAAATTTGTGATTGAATCAGATGCTACCATTGTTGCTCCTCTAATTTTTGCTTATTTGTTAGATTATTAATAACCAATCATGAAGCGTATTATTGTTGACTATGCAAAGCTAACCGATGAAATATTATCGTTGTTAGTAGAAAAATTTCCAGAAGGGTATGAAGATTCTGATGTGATTCGATTTAGAAACGCAAAAAATGAATTAATTGAAGCTGTGGAAGTTCGTACTGAAAATACTATTTATTTAGTAAAAATTAGTAAGAAATTAGCAACTCGTATTGAAAACTTTGAAGAAGATGATTTGATGGAAGAACTAGAAGTAATTGCTCCTGACAAAAAATTAGGCTTGGAAGAGGATATAGAGGATGTTGAAATCGAGGAGGAAGATGATCGAATGTCTTCAGAAGATGAAAACACAGATGAATCAACTGATTTTGACGAAGACGAAGATGAATAATACTAACCCCCGAAATTTCGGGGTTTTTTTATGAACTTTTTTTTAATCTTCCAAGCCAAATAAATCCGAAAGAAAACAACACAAATAGCATAATCAAAACTAGCACATTAATATAAAAATCATTAGAAGATAGTGCATTTCGATCCATAAAGTAATAAGGATAAAACCCAGAAATTGTTCCTCTTATCCAAATAAACAGCAAATACAAAGCCGGATAAATCAACCATTTTGGTATCATTTGGTATCTTAGCACAGATGTATTCTCTTTGGCAAACCAAACCAATAAGATTAAAATTGGATTGATACTATGCAACATCTCATCTGCTATTTGACTCCAACCGGTTGGATTCCAAACAAACATAAGTGCCACTTGATACACCAAACCAACCATAAATAAATATATCGTAAATGCCGTAAGTGCCCCATTTTGAATAGCCCATGCTTTTTGATTTGCATAAGAAATCAAGTAAAAACCAGCCAATAGGTTGGTTAATATGGTAAAATAGCTTAAAAAATGAATAGTACTCTCCATCATACTTAAAGTAGTACTCTGAAAATACAAGATAGCTTGCAACAATACCGAAGCAAGTATCACCAACCCAAAAAGGCGTATGGTATTATTGGAGATGTTTTTTAGCATGTAATTCTGCAATTTTTACAATTACTTCCATCGCTTTTTCCATGCTTTCTAAAGGAACATATTCGTATTTCCCATGAAAGTTATGTCCACCTGCAAAAATGTTCGGACATGGCAATCCTTTATAAGACAACTGACTGCCATCTGTCCCCCCTCTAATCGGTTTAATGATTGGTTTGATTTCTAAAGTTTTCATTGCTTTTTCAGCCAATTTTACAATATGAAAAACTGGTTCTACTTTTTCTCTCATATTGTAATATTGGTCGTTGATTTCACATTCTACAATCGGAGCACCGAACATTTTTTGGTATTTATGATTAATTTTTGCTACAATTTTCTCCACCATTTTTTTTCGTTTTGCAAACTTTTTGGCATTGTGATCGCGAATAATCATCGATAATTTGGTTTGCTCTATGGTCCCTTCAACATGTGCAACATGGAAAAAACCTTCATAACCTGAAGTTTTTTCAGGCACTTCACTTTTAGGCAATTCCTTCATAAATTTTTGAGCTAATAACAACGAGTTGACCATCTTTCCTTTGGCATATCCGGGATGTACACTTTTTCCGTGAAAAACCAAAGTTGCACCAGCAGCATTAAAATTTTCGTATTCCAACTCCCCTATTTCGCTTCCATCCATGGTGTAAGCCCATTCAGCCCCAAACTTTTCTACATCAAATAAATGAGCTCCTCTGCCAATTTCCTCATCTGGGGTAAAACCAACTCTAATTTTTCCGTGCGGAATTTCAGGATGTTGTACCAAATAATCCATGGCACAAATTATTTCTGTAATTCCTGCTTTATCATCAGCTCCTAACAACGTATTGCCATCAGTAGTAATCAAAGTCTGCCCGATGTAATTTTTTAGTTCCGGGAAATAGTCCGGTGATAAAACAATTCCTTTTCTTTTATTCAAAACGATGTCTTGTCCTTGGTAGTTTTTTACCACTTTGGGTTTCACATTGGTACCTGAAAAATCAGGAGAAGTATCGTAATGAGAAACAAATCCGATGGTAGGAACTTCTATGGCAATATTGGATGGCAAAGTAGCCATAATATAACCATTTTTATCCATTTCAACCTCTTGCAATCCAATTGCTTTCAATTCTTTCACCAAAACTTTGGCCAAATCTAATTGCTTTTTGGTACTTGGAGTTGTTTTAGAAGATGCATCCGATTGGGTATCTATTTGTACATATTGTAAAAATCGTTCTAAAATTTTATCTCTCATATTAAAAATTGAAATTTCATCTCTTCAAAATTAACAAAAGAAAATGGGAAATGCGTTGGAAAATCTAACAAAAAAACCAAATTTGGTGACAAGCAGGTAAAGTTGCACATGATACTTTATATTTGCACTACAAACAATTGAAATGGAATTTTACATATGAACTTAAATCACTTACAAAGCTTGATTGAAAACGCTTGGGAAAACCGAGCTTTATTACAAGAAGAATTGACAACCAACGCTATTAGAGAAGTAATTGGCTTATTAGATGAAGGTAAATTAAGAGTTGCTGAACCTACCAATAGTGGTTCTTGGCAAGTGAATGAATGGGTAAAAAAAGCAGTGGTATTGTATTTTCCCATCCAAAAAATGGAGACATTAGAAGTTGGAATTTTTGAATACCACGACAAAATGCCTTTGAAAAGAGGTTATGCAGAAAAAGGTATTAGAGTAGTTCCAAACGCAGTTGCTCGTCATGGGGCTTACATATCTAAAGGTGTCATCATGATGCCAAGTTATGTTAACATTGGAGCTTATGTAGATGAAGGCACCATGGTAGATACTTGGGCTACGGTAGGAAGTTGTGCCCAAATTGGGAAAGATGTGCATTTGAGTGGAGGTGTAGGTATTGGAGGAGTTTTAGAACCTTTACAAGCTGCACCTGTAATTATTGAGGATGGTGCATTTATTGGATCAAGATGTATTGTAGTAGAAGGAGTTAGAGTAGAAAAAGAAGCGGTATTAGGGGCTAATGTGGTACTAACAGCATCCACCAAAATTATTGATGTAACAGGAAGCGAACCAGTTGAATACAAAGGATACGTACCTGCAAGAAGCGTTGTTATTCCGGGTAGTTACACCAAAACCTTTGCTGCTGGTAATTATCAAGTACCATGTGCATTGATTATCGGACAAAGGAAGCCTTCTACCGATTTAAAAACCTCTTTAAACGATGCATTAAGAGAGTACAATGTAGCAGTATAAATCGTCTAAAATAAGAATTCAAAGCTCATTCAAAGAGTACCTTTTTGGATGAGCTTTTCTAATTCTGATAAGGTAAAAATGCAGTAAAATTTACTACATTTGTTCATCATACTTTTTTTATGAGCATAGTTACTAATTTTTCTGATTTAGATTTGAACAAAACATACACTTATGCAGACTACCTCAATTGGCAGTTTCAAGAGCGTGTGGAGTTAATTAAAGGATTTATCAATAAAATGAGTCCAGCTCCGAGCAGAAAGCATCAACAAGTATCCTCAAATATTCATGGAATTTTTCACAATACACTCAAAGGAAAAAGTTGTAATCTTTTTCATGCTCCCTTTGATGTAAGATTACCCATTCCGAACAAAACCAAAGATACTACGGTAGTTCAACCTGATATTTGTATTATTTGTGACGAATCAAAATTAGATGACAAAGGGTGTAAAGGAGCTCCTGATTTAATTGTGGAGATTATTTCTGCAGGAAATGCCAAACACGATGCAGACACCAAATTTAAATTGTATGAAGAAGCCGGGGTTAAGGAATATTGGATGGTGTATCCGGAAGAAAAAAACATCTTTTTATATTACTTGTCTCATCAGCAATACATAGGCACCAAGCCATTCACAGAAGGAGAAATTTTACAGAGCAAAACTTTTCCGGACTTAAAAATTCCTGTCGATGATATTTTTGATAAAATTTAATTGGCAATGCGAATAGGTTTTGATGCCAAACGATTATTTCATAATCAAACTGGATTAGGTAATTACAGCAGAGATTTGGTTCGGATTTTACATCATTACTATCCTAAAAACTCTTATATTTTATTTAACCCAAAACCAAAAAAAAATCCACGTTTTCAATTTTCTTCCCCGCAAATCATTGAAATTAATCCGAAAGGATTTTGGAAAAACATCAAAAGTTTATGGAGAAGTTGGGGAATGAGTTTGGCATTTAAAAAACTTCAATTGGATATTTACCACGGATTGAGTGGAGAGTTACCAATTGGTATTTCATCTAATGTAAAAAAAATGGTGACCATACACGATTTGATTTTCTTACGACACCCGGAATGGTACAACGCATTGGATGTAAAAATCTATCACCAAAAATTTGCATACGCTTGTAAAAAAGCAGACATCATTATTGCAATAAGTGAGCAAACCAAGCGAGATATTGTACATTATTTAAAAGTACCGGAACATAAAATAGAAGTCATTTACCAAGGATGCCATGAAGTTTTTAAGCATTCTTATTCGGTAGAAGAAAAAAAAGAATTTGCCCATCAATACCAATTACCCAAGCAATTTTTATTGTACGTAGGTACCATAGAACCTCGAAAAAATGCTTTGGAAATTATCAAAGCTATTCAAGGAACCGATTATCATTTGGTTTTGGTTGGTAAGAAAACCAAGTATTTTGAACAAATTCAGGCTTTTGTGCAACAACACCAAATGGAGCATCAACTTACTGTTTTCAATCATTTAGAACTTGCTCATTTGAGTATGCTGTATCAGTTGGCAAGCATTTTTATTTATCCTTCTCATTTTGAAGGTTTTGGAATTCCTATTTTAGAAGCTTTGTTTTGTCAAACTCCAGTAATTACCAACCAAGAAGGTGTTTTTCCGGAAGTTGGTGGTCCAAATTCTTATTATGTAGATGTGAAACAAACCAACCAATTAAAGCATGCCATACAGCATTTGATGGAACACCCTGAATTAAGAGATGCCATGAGTATTGAAGGCTTGCGATTTGCCCAAAAGTTTAATGACGATGTGATTGCCAAAAACTGGATGGCTTTATACCAAAAATTATTGCAATGAAAGATGAAAAATTGACCTTTACTCAATATACTATTAGTTAATAATAAGAAATTGAAAATATTCTTTTATTACTCCCCTCTCCAAAGGAGAGGGGCTGGGGGTGAGGTAAAAAAAATAAACTAATGAAAGTAGCAGGATTTACCTTTGTTCGAAATGCCATAAAATATGACTATCCAATTGTGGAAGCCATACAATCAATATTACCTATTTGTGATGAAGTTATAGTGGCTGTGGGAAATTCAGAAGATGGAACGTTAGAACTTATTCAAAGTATCCAAGATCCAAAAATTAAAATCATAACCACTATTTGGGACGATCAATTAAGAGAAGGTGGCAAGGTGTTGGCTGTAGAAACCAACAAAGCTTTTCAGGCAATTAGTAAAGATGTAGATTGGTGTTTTTATATTCAGGGAGATGAGTGTATACATGAAAAATACTTACCTATAGTACAACAAGCCATGAAAGATTATGTTAACCAACCTGCAGTAGAAGGCTTTTTATTTGATTACAAACATTTTTATGGATCTTACGACTATTTTGCACAATCCAGAAGATGGTATCGCAAAGAAATACGAGTAATAAGAAACCAATTGCAAATCTCCTCCTACAAAGATGCCCAAGGATTTAGAAAAGCAGGAAGAAAACTAAAAGTAAAACAAATTCCAGCTGAAATTTATCATTACGGATGGGTAAAACCACCGGAAGGCTACAAATTAAAATTCAGAGATTTTGGAAAAATGTATCATAAAAATCATGAAAACAGCGAAGTTGCGAAGGAGACATTTGAATTTACTTTTGACAATTCCGGAACCTTGATTCCGTTTACAGATACCCATCCAAAAGTTTTCCAACCAAGAGTTGAAATATTGAATTGGAAACTTACTTTTGACCCTAGCAAAGTAAGTTACCGCCCAAGTTTTAAAGAAAAAATTTTGGGTTGGATTGAAAAAATCACCGGATACCGTATGTTTGAATACAAAAACTATAAAAAAATTTATTGAATAAAATTAATACCTCAAAAAAGCTAAAAATTTAAGTAATCATTAATGCAATGACTTATGATTGATAAAAATGTGAAAATTAGTTTAATTATATCTACTTACAATTGGGTGGAAGCTTTGAACTTATGTTTAAAAAGTGTGCTTAATCAAAGTATTTTGCCTAATGAAATAATTATTGCCGATGATGGTTCAAAACTTGAAACAAAATTATTAATTGATGAATACAAGAAGAAATCTCCAATTCCCATAATACATGTATGGCAAGAAGATGAGGGTTTTAGACTAGCTAAAATTAGAAATAAATCAATTATTGCATCAAAATTTGAATATATAGTTCAAATAGATGGTGATATAATTTTACATAAAGACTTCATTAAAAATCAAAAAACTTATGCGAAAAAAGGTGTCTTTATTACTGGATCTAGAGTTTTATTACTTCAAAAAACTTCATTAAAAGCTATAGAAACCGGGTCAATAAATTTTAATTTTTTTACAAATAATATAAAAAATAGATTTCATACACTTTATATTCCATTTATAAACTATCTAATAAGGCCAAAGTCAAATCCTATTGATAAATTAATTTTTAAAGTTAGAGGATGTCATATGAGTTTTTGGAGAAAAGATTTAATTGAAGTTAATGGATATGATGAAAATTTTAAAAATTGGGGTAGAGAAGATTCAGAATTAGCTTTTAGATTAATTATTAAAGGATTAAAACTAAAAA